>NZ_JBQDYQ010000006.1:0-94062 GCF_052105255.1 Brevibacterium sp. | reverse complement strand
GGACTGGCCGGGGCTATTCCGTCATCTCCATCATCGGACCCTGCCGGTAGGTGCGTGATGGGCGTCTTCCCCGACTTCGACGGCCTCGGCGGCATCGGAGACCTACGCGCCGTCGTCGGCGCGCTCCTGACCTTCGTCCTCATCGTCGCCGTCCTCATGCTGATTGTCTCCGCGATCGTGTGGTCTATCGCGACCGCCCACGGTAACTACGCCACCGCGAGCAAAGGCCGAACCGGAGTCCTCGTCTCCCTCGGCGCCGCGGTCCTCGCCGGAGGCGGCGTCGCCTGGATGAACTGGCTCCTCAACCTCGGCCAACAACTCTGACTCCAGCCTCTTCGAGCCCCAGCGGTGCCCGCGTCCTCGACGGCGTGGGCACCGCTGTTTCTGCTGACCGCGGGTCGGGAGGGCGGGCGCACCTGTCGCGTGTACCCCGTCTGCGAGTTCGTGGGCGGGCCGCCCGTCGCCAAGGAGACCTACCGTGTTCGATCTGCTCGCCAACGTCATGTCCGCGCCGCTGCTGGTGCCGATGGACATCAACATCGACCCCAACACCAACGGGCTGCCGGGGATCAACCAGCTGCGCACCATCGTGGGCGCGGTGATGACCATCGGCCTGATCCTCAGCGTCCTCGCCCTGATCGTCTCCGCGATCGTTTGGGGCTTCGGAGCCAACAGCAGCAACCCGCACCTCGCCTCGCGCGGAAAGATCGGCGTGCTCGTCTCCTGCGGCGCAGCGGTGATCTGTGGCGCGTCGGTGACGCTCATCAACTTCTTCTGGAACGTCGGCCAGCAGGTCTGACCCGCCTGACGTCGAGAGCTGGAGTTCGAGATGGGCGTGTGCGACGTTCCCGTGATCTCGTCGGTGTGCGATGCCGTCGGCGAAGGGGCCGCCACTTTGGTTGCGGCCCCGTTCGACTGGCTCGCCCAGGCGATGGGTGCCGCCGCCGGGTGGCTGTTCGAGGCGGTCTGGTCGGTGTTCGACACCACCACGCTGGTGGATGTTACCAAGCCCGGCTACCTCGCCGTCTACAACCTGCTGTTCGGCATCGCTGTCTTCGTGATGCTGATCTTCTTCTGCCTCCAACTCATCACCGGCCTGATCCGCCGAGACCCCACCGCACTCACCCGCGCCGCGCTCGGGCTGGCGAAATCCGTCCTCGGATCATTCGTCGTCATCACGCTCACCGCGCTGCTGCTGGAAGTCGTCGATCAACTGTGCATCGGGATCGTGCAGGCCGCCGGGGAGACCACCGAGTCGATGGGCGACAAGATCGCACTCCTCGCCGCGGGACTGGTCGGCATCAACATCGCCGCCCCCGGTGTCGGAGCAATCATCACCATCTTCATGGCCGGCCTCGCGATCACCGCCGCAGCCATCGTGTGGCTCTCCCTGCTCGTCCGCAAAGCGCTGCTACTGGTCGCAGTGGTGTTCGCGCCGCTCGCGTTCAGCGGAGCATCCTGGGACGCCAGCCGGGGATGGATCGGAAAGTGGGCAATGTTCGTCGTCGCCCTGGTCTGCTCCAAGCTCGTCCTCGTCGTGATGTTCCTCGTCGCCGTCACCCAGGTGTCCGCACCCATCGACGCCGATCTGGCGTCAATCAGTGATCCCATCGCGGGGATCGTGCTGATGGCGATGGCGGCGTTCGCGCCGTATCTGACCTACAAGTTCATCGCGTTCGCCGGGTTCGACATGTACCACGCGATCGGCTCCGAACAGGACGCCAAGAGCGCCCTCAACCGACCGATCCCGGTCCCGTCCAAGCCGCAAGGCGGCGCAGACCCGAAGAAGGTACTCGACGGCAGCAGTGGCGGCGGCAACACGGGCGGAAGCACTGGTGGCGGGAGCAGCGCGCCGCCACCGCCGAAGACCCCGGCACCCATACCCGCCGCGAGCAGCGGAAGCGCGGCAGGCGGAGGAGGTGCCGCAGCCGGCGGTGGCGGAGCAGCCGCAGCCGGTCCCGTGGCCGCGGGCGTGGTGATCGGAGCGAGAGTCGCTAAAGGTGCCGCCACCGCCGGACCCAAGGCCGGGACGGCGCTGGGAACCCAAGGCGAGCACACCGCAGACGCAGCCGCGCAGACACCACCACCGCCCGCAACGCCAGCGGCGGCACCGCCGTCGAGTCCCGCGCCGCGCCCGCCGAGCGCTGACCCGTCACCGCCGCCACCGAAACAGTCCCCGCCGCCCGCGCCACGCCCACCGAAGGAGTAGACGATGAGCATCACGAACAACGACCGGCAGACCGCGGGCGAGCTGGTGCCGGTGAAGTTCTCCCGACTCACCCGACGCGGTGTCCTCCTCGGCCTGTCGCTGACCCAGCTCATCACCCTCGCCATCGGCGGAGCCACCCTCATCGGCGCGTTCTACGCCGGAGGCGGGATGCTGCTCGCCTACACCCACCGATCTGGCTACTCGCAGCCGCACTGACCTGGATACCCATCGCGGGCCGACCGATTGTGGAATGGCTGCCCATCGCCTGCTGGTGGCTGTGGCGCACCACCGGCGGGCAACTGCTGTACCGTCGCCGGATCGTCGTCCCGCGCCCCGTCGGCACGCTCGCGCTGCCTGGGGACATGGCGCGGTTGCGCGAGTACACCGATCCCGAGACCAGCGCGGGGATGATCCACGACCCGCACGCCGCCACTCTCACGGTGGTGTGCGAGGTCACGCATCCCGCGTTCGTGCTCCTCGATCCCGGCGAGCAGGAACGCCGTGTCACGTCCTGGGGCCGTGTCCTCGCCACCGTGTGCCGCTCCGGGCGCATCGCGACCCTGCAAGTCCTCGAACGCACCCTCCCAGACTCCGGAACCGGCCTGGCCGAATGGTGGGCCACGCACGGCACACCCGATGGATCGTGGGCGTCCGACACCTACGCCGAACTCATCGAGCGTGCTGGTCCCGCTGGTGAGCGCCATGCCACCACGCTCTCTCTCAGCCTCGACATGAGAGCCAGCGCCCGGCAGATCAGAACCGCCGGCGGAGGGATACGCGGAGCCGCCGCCGTCCTGCGGCAAGAGATGAACACCCTCGTCGCCGCCCTCCGCTCCGCCGACCTGTCACCCTCGGGATGGCTCACCCCAGGGCAGATCGCGGTCATGCTGCGCTCGGCCTACGACCCGGCGATCGCCGCGACCCTGGAACGTCACGGTCGCCTCGGCCAGTCGCTCGCGACGGCTGGACCGGTCGCAGTCACCGAGACCTGGGGTCGTATGCGCACCGACTCCGCTCACCATGCGGTGCTCTGGGTCAGCGAGTGGCCGCGGTCGCTGGTCTATCCAGGGTTCCTGTCACCGGTACTGCTGTCCACCGGCATCCAGCGCTCGTTCTCACTGATCTGCACCCCGATGCGCTCCGACCAAGCCGCCCGTGACATCCGCAAGAAGAAGGTCGAGCACATCTCCGACCATGCCCAGCGCGCGAAGATCGGCCAGATCGAGGACGCCTCGCAGACTGCCGAGTACCACGACGTGCTCCAGCAAGAAGCCGACCTCACCGCCGGGCACGGCATCCTGCGCTACACCGGCCTGATCGCCGTCTCCGCCCCCACCGTGGAAGAACTCGACGCCGCCGTCGCCGCCATCGAGCAAGCCGCGATCCAAGCGTCTTGCGAGACCTGCCTCCTTGTCGGCCAGCAAGCCGCAGCGTTCACTGCCGCCGCACTGCCACTCTGCCGACGGGTATGACTTCAAGCTTTCAGGCGTCTCCGCCGGAGGAGCCCTTCGAGTCACCGCTCTTGAGCACAGCACCAACGACGAGGGTTCCGATGCCGAGAGCACCCACAACAACTTTCGGGCCAGCTTCCGCTGCCGCGTTTCGCAGTTGCTGCGGGTCTCGCACCGCATCTCTCCAACGGGTGCTGGTCAATGCCTCCCGGTTTGATTCAATCGCAAACGGAGTGTGGAAGTAATCGATTGAGTCGCTGACGGTGTTGATCGAGTTGATCACTTTGCGTGCGGCACGAGCGTGCAGCACGACATTCTCGCGTGCGACGCCACCGGCCTGATCGAGGCGTGTCATCAGTTGCCCTGTCTTCAGGACGATTTTGCCGCGCCGCTCTCGGAGCGCCGCATCGAGTCCAAGTCGATGCCCATCTAGCGAGCCTGGCGCTGTATCGAAGACATGATCCAACTCCAGAACCGCATACTCGTTCTGCAACTGAAACATCGTGCAAGTACAGCAAGCCAGACACTGACCTCGGTCTCAATGTCCTGGGTTGCTTTCGCGAGGGCACCTATCCCGGACTGGTCGCTGGCCTTGTCGGCGAGGGCTTCCAGAGCACGCAACGCATCGGCTTGGACCTCGGCGATTGTTCCTACCTCGGTCTTGACATTGTCCCAAGCGGTCTCGCGATCGCCGCCATGTTCACGTATCGCCATCGCTTCGTCGATCACGAAACTGACTCGATCCATCTTGGCGAGGACCTCGTCACGTTGTCTGCGACGCACGTCATCAAGCTTCCCGTCGATGGAGATGAGGAGTTGCTTCAGCTCTTGTGCCTCTTGTTGTCTCGCGAGTTGAGCCATTACTCCGGCAGCACCAGAGAGCACAACAGGGTTCGTGAGAAGGGATGCTGGACCATCCTCGATCTGAATCCACTTGCTGATGGAGCCGGGATCACCAAGCATGGCGTGACTGATGCCCTTGGTCTTCGTGGGCATCAGGCCGAACTCCTTGACGTGCTCAGCAGACTCCTTGGTGAGTCTCACATACCGGCCAGCGTTCTCGGCGATGTTGGACACCGCTTCCGCGACCTTCGATCCCGTATCAAGAGCAGCTCCGAGCCGGTCGAGGCGAAGCTCACGAGAGAGTGACGACAGCCCGACTGAGTCGAGGAAGCGCTGGACGGCCGATGGGTCGCCGATGACGGCCAGCCCCTCGCCGTCATGGATCAACTCGATCTCATCAGCCACCTGCCGCGTCCTCCTCTGTCCGCTTCCTGACTCAAGAGTATTAGTCACCGCCGACAGCCGGGTGGGAGTTCTGCGCACCTTCATGACACACGACGTGCCAGGAGGTCCATGATGCCCACGTTCTTCGATCCGACTGCCGACGCTGCGGAGGCGTCCGGGGCTCTGCGGGGGTTGGCTCATGCGAGCCGAGGCCTCGATCAGCCCGCCGAGATGTATGGGGTGATCGGTGACCTTTCGTCGGGGATGCGGTCGCTGCGGCAGGTACTCGATCAGATCGCCGATGTTCACGAGCGCAAGGTTGCGCACGCGTTCAACGACGACGGGAACCACGAGGCCGGGGTGCGGGACGCGCTGGCCGCTGCGGAGGAGTTGCGGCAGGCAGCGAACCTCGTCGACCGGGCCTACGACCGGCTCGCCGACGGTTTCATCGCGGCCGGCAAGATCGCCTGGCACCCCGACCCCGCGGTCGAGGAGGCCACGCCGTCCAGGTGGGTCAACGTGGTGTTCTTCCAGGGCGATGAGGCCGACAGGCCGTTGCGCATCCTCGGCGAGCTGGGACATGTCGATGCGGTGGACTACCTCGCACAGTGGGACTATGGCGACGAAACCACCCAGGCGGCGCTGGAGAACGGGTACGTCTACGACGAGCCCGGCGAGGGCACCAACGACCAGGTGGCGATCTCCGGCGACTACGCGCTGGTCGTCAACCCGCACATCGGGTACGTCTCCCTGCTGCGCCGCTACACCGAACCCGACACCGAGGCACAGGAAGCGGCACAGACCGGGCCACCCCCGATGCGGGACGGCCCGGAGCTGCTGGTGTCCTACTCATCGCCGGGCGCTCCGAAGCGGACCGACCTTCCGGCCCCGAAGTCGGATGGGTCGTGGTTCGAGCCGGCGAAGATCGCTGCGGTGAAGCAGGCCCGGGGGCTGGGGCTGTGACCCATGATCGGGAACGGCTGCACACCGCCGTTCTGGTGGCACCGTCGAAGGAACGGCGGAAGCTCCGCAAGCAGCGCCGTCGGGCAGAAGCCCGCTTGCATGCCGAGCAGCGGAAGGATGCGCTCGCTGCCGCGAAGGTCAAGGCCGAGCAGGAGCGGGCTGAGCGGCGCGCCACGATCTACCTCCCGAAAGCCGGTGAGACAGGTGCCGCGCGGTTGCGGACGCCAGGTCGGTTCCATCTGACGCGCCATCAGGACACCTCGGCGACCTTGGCGGGTGCGTATCCGTTCGTCGCCGAGGGTGGCCTCGGTGCCGATGGTGTGTTCGTGGGGCAGGACCTGTACTCGGGCGGGAGCTTCGTCTACGACCCGTGGGTGCTGTACGCGCGCGGCATCATCACCGCACCGAACGTGGTACTGGCCGGGATCGTCGGCTCTGGGAAGTCGAGCCTCGCCAAGTCCCTCTACACGCGGTCGTTGCCGTTCGGTCGGCGCGTGTACGTTCCCGGCGATCCGAAGGGCGAGCACACCGCGGTCGCCAACGCCGTCGGCGGAGGCGCGATCGTGCTCGGCCACGGACTCAACACCCGCCTGAACCCGCTCGACGAGGGCCACCGACCCGACGGGCTGTCGGATGAGCAGTGGACCAACACGGTCGCGGCGCGGCGTCGTGACCTGATCGGTGCGCTCGCCGAGACCGTGCTCGCACGAGGGCTCTCGCCGTTGGAGCACACCGCGATCGACATCGCCCTGACCCAGACGGTCCGGGAGAACGACGTGCCGATCCTGCCGATGGTCGTCGAACGCATCCTTGCCCCCAGTGCGGATACCGACGGCAGGCTGGCAGAGGACGGCCGGCTGGTCGGTCACGCGCTGCGCCGTCTCGTGGCCGGTGATCTGGCTGGGCTGTTCGATGGGCCGTCCACGGTCAGGTTCGATCCGTCGTTGCCGATGATCTCTCTCGACCTGTCCCGTGTCACGGAGAACTCGACGCTGATCTCGGTGTTGATGACGTGCTCGTCGGCGTGGATGGAGTCCGCGTTGCTCGACCCGAACGGTGGGCAGCGGTGGGTGATCTACGACGAAGCCTGGCGGCTCATGTCTCACCCGGCGTTGCTGCGGCGGATGGACGCGCACTGGCGACTCGCCCGGCACTACGGGATCGCGAACATGCTGATCTTCCACAAGCTCACCGACCTCGACAATGTGGGCGACCAAGGCTCGGCGATGCGGTCGCTGGCCAACTCCTTGTTGGCGAACGCGGAGACGCGGATCGTGTACCGGCAGGAGCCCGATCAACTCGGCCCGACGGCGACCGCGCTCGGCCTGACCGGGACTGAGCAGCAGCTCTTGCCGAACCTCGGCGTCGGCCAAGGCCTATGGCGGATCAAGGCCAGGAGCTTCGTTACCCAGCATCAGCTGCACCCGGCCGAGCTGGCCTTGTTCGACACGAGCAGCCGCGCGGCGGGAGGGCACCGATGAACCTCACCAGCCCGCGCCGATCCACCCCCAACGATGACGAGAATCCGGTTCCGGTGGAGCTGCCGCACGTCCTGGTCATCGTCGCCGCCGACGGGACACTGACTGCGACCGTCGATGGAACACCTATCCCAGCACCCGGTGACACCGTGTGGACGCGGACGACGTTCGGGCCGCTCATGGACGCGATCACCAAGGACCGTGCCGTCGCGATCCGGGTGGAGGTGCGTGAGTGCGACGGGAGCGTCTTCACTGACATCATCCGCCCCCGCACACCCCGACGCGCAGTGACGCTGCCGGAGAAGCCGGTGCCGGAGACGCGGCGGAGCCGTCACGCACGCCGGGTGCCGCGTTTGATGGAGGTCACCGCCGACGGATTCGTCCCCGGTGAGGATGTCGCCGTCGCGACAATCGTGTCCCACACCGACGCGACCGGAACCGGTGAGGCACGCGCGCTCATCGACCTCGATACCCTGCCCGATGCTGCGGGGCAGGAAGTGATTCTGCTCGGGCGTATCTCGGGCACGTTCACGGTGCGGCGGCTGACATGAACCAGCGACAAGCAGGCGGCATGGGCGACGAACTCACCAACGCCGCCCTCATCGGACTGATCGGCATGTTCGGCATCGCCCTCATCCTGCGCGCAGCCGGCAGCGTCACCGCGTTCCTCACCGGCCTGCCGCAGCCGGACGCCGGCCCGGCTGCGGGCCTCGGGGTGCTGTTCAACCCCGCCGACCCCGCGACCGCGCTCAGTGCCGAGGGCCTCAACCCGGTCCTGTACTGGCTCGTCAGCGCTGTCATGCTCGGCGGGCTCGCCGCCTTCGCGGTGTGGCTGTGGATCGTGCTGCGCCACCACACCAGGAAGACCGAGACCGACCCGCACCGCCTCGCCGGGATCGCCACCAGCCAGGAAGTGAAGACGGCCGCGTCGGCGAAGGCACTGCTACACCGCGCCGGGACGTTGCGGCCGTCGCTGGAATCCCCAACGCCGGAGGATATCGGCTACTTCCTCGGAGCCAGCCGCGGAACGAAGGTCTGGGCATCGGTCGAGGACTCGATCCTCCTGATCGGGCCACCCCGCTCCGGCAAAGGCCTCCATGTGGTCATCAACGCGATCCTCGACGCACCCGGCGCGGTCGTCACCACCAGCACGAGGCCCGACAACCTCACCGCCACCCTCCGCGCCCGCCGCCGCGGCGGGCCAGTCGCGGTGTTCGACCCGCAACGCCTGGCCGACGGCATCCCTGCCGGGCTGCGCTGGTCACCCGTGCGCGGCTGCCACGACCCACTCACCGCGATGATCCGCGCCAACGGCCTCGCCGCCGCCACCGGACTCTCCGCTGGTGGGGTCGAGTCCGGTGGCTTCTGGGAAGGCAAGACCCGCACCGCGCTTCAGAGCTTGCTGCACGCCGCAGCCCTCGACGTAAGACCCCCAGCCGAACTGTTCAGATGGACACTCGACCCCTCGGCTGCGTATGAAGCGGTCGCGATCCTCAACTCCCACCCGAACGCGGCGATGGGCTGGGACGACTCACTGGCCGCGATGATCGACGCCGACCCCAAAACCCGCGACAGCATCTGGCAAGGCGTCTCCCTCGCACTCTCCGCCCTTGCTGACCCGCGCGTACTCGATGCCGTCTCACCCGGACCCGACGAGCAGTTCGACCCCGAGACCTTCCTCACCGAGCAGGGCACCCTCTACCTGCTCGCCACCGGCGCCGGTGCGGGTGCATCGGCGACGCTGGTTGCGGCGTTCGTGGAAGACCTGATCGAGACAGCGCGCAGGCTCGCCGCACGCTCGCCCGGTGCTCGGCTCGATCCGCCGCTGCTGCTCGCGCTCGACGAGATTGGGAACCTCGCGCCCCTGCCGTCGCTCCCGACGCTCATGGCCGAAGGCGGCGGCACCGGGATCACGACCATGCCCGTGTTGCAGTCGCTCGCCCAAGCCCGCGACCGGTGGAGCGAGCACCAGGCCGGCGCGATCTGGGACGCCAGCATCGTCAAGATTATCCTCGGCGGTGCCTCCAACAGCCGCGACCTCCAAGACCTCTCCACCCTCATCGGCGAACGCGACGAGTACACCGACAGTGTGACCCTCGGCGACCGAGGCACCCGCTCCAACCAACGCTCCATCCGCCGCGTCCCGATCCTGCCGCCCGACCGCATCCGCACGCTGCCGTTCGGAACCGGCATCACCATGCTCCGCTCCGCACCACCTATCGTCACCGACCTACGCGCCTGGCCCATCCGGCAGGATGCCGCGCAGCTCCGTAGCGACCGCGCTGAACTCGAAGCTCTCCTGCGCCGCCCCGCACCCTGACGACTCTGGGTGCCGGGGCGCACCTGCCTGACACAGCGACCACATGCAGCTGGTCGCCCGAGTTCAGGAGGACGCCATCATGGCCATTCGCACCCATCAGTCCATCTCCGGTTTCGTTGCTTCGGACCCGCAGCTCAGTCAGACCGAACGTGGCGACGCACGCCTCTACTTGAAGGTCGGGATCGAGCACTACCGCAAGGAGCCCGACAACACCTTCACGCAGTTGGAGACGACCTTCCACGACCTCATCGCGTATCGCGGTGCTGCCGAGCAGGGGGCTAAGCGTCTGGCCAAGGGCGACAACATCATCGCCGACGGCCGGGTGCGCGACTATTCCTATGAGCGGAACGGTCAGCGGTACGAGGGCGAGGAGTTCATCGCGACTCGTATCGGTCACGATCTCGCCCGCACGCGCTACGAGGTGGATCGCACCGAGCGCTCTGCGTCCGGGCGCAACTCAGCCGCCTTCGCTGCACCTCAGCAGGCCGCGGCGCCGAGCGCTACCGCGATCGGGATGTGAGCAGGCCATCATGACCGATCAGTTCCCTGAGCATGACGACATGCCGCCCGAGCCGGTCCTGGCGTCACCCCGGTTCGACACACCTGAGCCGCCGCACCCGGTCAATTGGAACCTTCTGACCGCGAACGATCTCGAAGCCGAGTTGCTCGAACTGAATCGCTGGGTGGACTGGCTCCGTCACACGTATGGTCTTCCGGCCAGCGTCGTGCCGCCGTACTGGCACCGCCACCCCGAACTGCTGTGGGAGTTGTCCGCGCTGCACCTTCACTGGCTGTGCGCCTACGACCCCGACCAGAACGGCTCCGCGCCGCTCGGCTGGCACCGCGACTTCGCCGATGCGCGCGCCAGGCTTCGCGATTGGGTGGCCGCCTGCGGAACGCGCCTCGACCGTGACCGGCCGACACGTCAGACGAGCTGGCCGGGCGAAGACCCCGCTCAACCCATCGAGGACTCGCCGATCACCGACCGCGACGAGGACTTCGTCCGGTTCGTCCTGGACGAGGTCGCGGCGCGTCAAGATGCAGAGGACGCCTTCTTTGCCGCCGCCGTCCCGGAGACGGGTGAGGTGTGAGTCATGGCTCGTCGCTACGCACGGAAGACCGGGCAGCGCCAGCAGAGCGAGCGCGAGCTGACGATCCGCGCCGACTTCCACGATCCGCCCGACCTGGACAAGCTCAGTGAGCTGCTGATTCGTATGGCGCTCAAGCAGTCGGGCTCGTGCCGCTCGGAAGATGCGACTCGACCGAAGGGTCCCCGTGCTTCGGCGGGCTCGTCGTCGTAGAATGAACACATCCGCCGCGGATGGCGGATGTTGTGGTCCTAGCGCTTCGCCACCACGGCGAGGCAAAGCAAACGTGGCCGACTCGGCCTAGTCCTACAGCCTTCGGGCTCTTCTCACGATCAACATCCGCCTTCACATAGTCCGCGTCGGCAGGACAAGTGACTGTGGAGAAGAGCCATGACGATCATCGACGCGGACCGCACCGCGATAGACAGCCTCGTAGCGCCAACGCCGTTCCCCGGATCGTTCGCCGTCTCGTACCTGCGAGTGTCCACGAAGGAGCAGGCCGAGAAGGGCGGCCAAGCGGAGGGCTTCTCGATCCCAGCGCAGCGCGAGGCGAACCAGCGCAAAGCCGACCAGCTTGGCGCGACGATCATCGAGGAGTTCGTCGACGCGGGCGAATCTGCACGCAAGGCGGACCGGCCCGAACTGATGCGGATGATCCAGTACGTCACCAAGCACAAGACGAACTACTGCATCGTCCACAAGGTCGACCGGCTCGCCCGCAACCGTGCCGACGACGTGACAATCCACCTCGCGCTCAAGGACGCCGGAGTCACGCTGGTATCGGCCACGGAGAACATCGACGAGACCCCATCGGGGATGCTGCTGCACGGCATCATGTCCTCGATTGCCGAGTTCTACTCACGCAATCTCGCCACCGAGGTCGTCAAGGGTCTGTCGCAAAAGGCCGCGCAGGGCGGCACGGTGACGAAGGCACCCATCGGCTACCGCAATGTCGGCGTGCGCGACGACTTCGGGCGCGAGGTACGCACGGTCGAGATCGATGACGAACGGGCGCGGCTGGTCAGCTGGGCGTTCCAGGTGTTCGCCTCCGGCGACTGGACGACGAGCCAGCTCCACCAAGAGCTCGTGGCGCGCGGCCTCACGACTGCTGCGACACCGCGGCGACCTTCTCGGCCAATCGGCAAGTCATCGGTACACCGGATGTTGACGAACCCGTACTACAAGGGCAGCGTGCGCTACCAGGGCGTCACCTATGCCGGAGCACACGAGGCGATCGTCCCGAACGAGGTGTGGGACCAGGTGCAGACCGTGCTCGGCACGCACCGATCCGCAGCGGATGCAACGCAGGTGCACGAGCACTACTTGAAGGGCACGGTGTTCTGTGGACAGTGCGGCTCGCGGCTGATCGTGTGTAACGCGAAGAGCAGCCAGGGCACGATCTACCCCTACTTCGTGTGTGCGAGCCGGCATGGCGGCAGGGGCGATTGCACGCGACAGGCGATGCTGATCGAGCAGGTGGAACGACTCATCGAGCGCTTCTACGCCAAGGTGCAGATCGACCCGGAAACGATCGAGGCGGTCTCGGCGATGATCCATGCCCGGTTCGACGAAATGATGGCCGAAGGAGCCGCCGAACTCGCCGACCTCGCGTCCCGGAGAACACAACTCGGAGGCGAGCAGCAGAAGCTGCTCCAGGCTCACTACGCCGGGGCGATCCCGCTCGACCTGCTCAAGAAGGAGCAGGATCGGATCACCGCGTCGCTGGAGACCATCGAGCACCGGATCACCGCGCACCACGGCCACTACGCCGACGCGAGAGCGAACCTCGACGACTCACTGAAACTGCTGTCCAACGCCGCCGACATCTACGAGCACGCCGACGATGCAAACCGTCGGCTCCTCAACCAGGCGCTGTTCAAGACGATCTACATCGACGAGGACAACGACGTGCGCGTCGGCTACCGCAACCCGTACGACGGGCTGAGCATCCCCGGCCTCCATGCCGACGCACTGAGTTGGGCCGCGGAGGCAAAGAAGATGGGCCAGGCTGAACCCTCGACCAAGGGTGGCCCCTTGGTCGAAAGTTCAAACCTGACCCGTTTGGGGTATGCTCCTCGATTGGAACGGACTGCGCTCCGAAGTCGTCGGCTACAGCTCGGACATCGCAGCCATCAGCGATGACACGGCCATGCGCATCGTCGCTGGAGTCCTCGTCGGCGTCAGCCTCCTCATCGGGTGTCTGCAGGTCATCGCCTCGACGTCGGTGTTCCGCGGCAGCAACCGGGCCAGGCTGTGGATCCTCACACTCTCGACGATCTCCGTGATCGTGTCGATGACGAACTACTTCACCGGAGACCGCGACCTGGCGACGAACATGTATGCGCTGACGACCATCGCCATGCAGGTGGCGGTGCTGCTGGCGCTGTCGAGCGACTCCTCCCGAATGTTCACCCGCTTCAGCACGGCAGCCCTGCGTGCCGAACGACAGGACCGCGCCCTCGAGGACTGACGCGGCGGGTTCCCGCCCGCGAGGAACGGGGCGGCGGGTCCGTGTATTCTGACCGTGTCCGATCCACTCCGCACTCCGCACTTCAGCTTGACGCCGAGGTTGGACCACACACGAAGACAGGACTCCATGACCGAGCAGACCCCCGATGCTTCCGTGTTCGATTCGATCGACCCGGTCCTCAAGGTCGTCACTGCCGAGATCGAGATCTCAGCTCCCGCCGAGGTGGTCTTCGAACTCATCGCCGACCCGCAGCGACAACCCGAATGGGACGGCAACGACAACCTCGGCTCGGCCGTCGAGGGCCAGCGAGTGCAGGGGGCCGGGGGCTCGTTCGTCACGACTCTGACCAAGGGCGTGGACCGGGAGAACCACATCGTCGACTTCGCCGAGGGCAGGCTCATCGCCTGGAAGCCCTCCGAAGTGGGTGGAGAGCCGTTCGGTCAGAAGTGGGTGTGGGACATCGAACCGACCGGGGACGATTCGGTCCTGGTTCGTCACACCTATGACTGGACCGAGCTGCGCGATCCGAAGCGTCTGTCGCGGGCGCAGTCGACGACCGCGGCGAATCTGCTCGCCTCGCTCAAGAGACTCAAGCAGCTCGCCGAAGGCTGAGATCAGGCGCCTGGCAGACAGCCGCGGCCGAGGCCTGACTGCTTACCGCATCCGAGTGCCCGTTCCGCCGGGACAGCAGTCCGGTCAGAACAGACGGATAGCGGCGCTCACTTCGGCCAGGCGTCAGCGAGGCGCGTGAGCAGCGATGCCAGCTGTGCCCGTTCGTCCTCGGTGAATGTGCTCAATGCCTGATCGACGTTGTCACGCTGGGCGCCGCGGAATCTGTTGGTGATCGCGCGGCCCTTGTCCGTCAGCGCGATGAGGGTTCGCCGGGCATCATCCGGGTCTGCCTCGCGACGCAGTAGGCCGAGCTCGACGCCTTGGGATACGAGCCTGGACGCTCGCGGCTGATCGACGCCGATCGCATCGCCGAGTGCGCTGACTCCCAGCGCCGTGCCCGCCTGGACGAGTGAGACGAGCAGACGGATGAGCGCACGCCCACGGCCGTGCGCGGCGAACGGCCCGCCGGGATGACGCCTGCCGCCGAGGGGGAAGTCGACTGAGTTCCGACCGGCGCCGAATCCACCACGATCTCCGAATCCACCGCGTTCACCAAAGCCCCCGCGTTGGCCAGGGCCGCCGTCCTCACCGAACCCGCCGAAGGGGGCGAATCCGCGCGGCCCGCCGGGCCCGCGCCGCCACTGCAGGCGGGTGAGCGCCTCGGCGATCGCCTGAATGTCATCGTTCGTGCTCATGATTCGATTTTACATGCCACTTGACATGCAATCGAATTGCATGTCATTCTGCATATACATGTCAGATGACAACTGAGGAGATGACATGACTGCACACAATGACTTCAATGACGACAACGACGACTTCACCACCCCGACCGGAGGAGCCGGCGCAGCAGGTGCCGACGACCGGAAGGACTCGCCGAATACCGACGAGAACACTGCCGCCGCCAGCGCCTCGAGCCTCGGCTCCGATCGCGAACAGCCGGGCGAAGCGGACAAGGCCGAGGCGACAGCGAATGATTCGGTCGCAGGCACCGATTCCGTGAACGACGCCGAATCCGGCGACGACAAGGGTGATGACACCGACGCCGATCTGCCGAAGCTGCTGCGCGAGTTCAGCCACGTGCTGCGTCGCGAATTCCGTGCGGCCGCCGCCGACTCGGGATTCGACCCCCGCGAATTCGGACGTATGCGGCGGGGACGTCGCCGCTGGGATTCCGATGAAGTCGTCGCCGACGGTGCCGCCTACCCGGAAGAGCCTGTGACCTACGGTCCGCCGCGTGGCCGAGGTGGATGGGGACCATCGAAGAACATCGATCCCGAAGAGCTGCGCCAGCGCTTCCGGGATATGCGCGACGGAGTCGGCGATCGCATCGAAGAGGTGCTCACCTCGGAAGAATTCGAGAACCTCAAGGCCTCGCTGACGAAGATCGTCGACAACTTCGGTCCCGACCGCTGCGGAGACGACCCAGACCGCCACGACGGACCGCACGACCGCGAACACCCCCGCGACCATGACGGACCGCACGACCGCGACCACTCCCACGACCATGACGATCACCGAGGCGGCCCTGACCGCCACAAGGCTCATGGACCCCGCGGTGGGAACGGCGACCGCGACCGGCGCCGCGGGGGAGGCCGCGGACGGCGGGGGTTCGGCCCGAACTTCGGTCCCGGCTTCGGCCCGGGTCGACGAGGATTCGACCCCTTCGGCTGGGCCGATGAGCGCCGCAGCCGCGAGCAGGAGGTCCAAGAGGCCTTCGAACGCGGATTCGCCGCGGGCTTCGAAAAGGGACGCAACTCGTAAGCGGCTCCGCCGGTCCGCCCGCTGGTCACGCAGGCACGGTGAGCAGAGTACGGATCCGGCCACACGAGAACGCGATGCCGGCCCGCACATCCGCGCTGTCCATCAACAGAACGGCACCGTGAAACTTCGACGCGATCCGGTGCGAACCTCCACGGTTCGCACCGGATCGCGTCTGCGTCTGTGCGCCGAGACTCCCGGCACGGTGCCCAGGTGTGTCCAAGGCACTCCTGCCTGCGCAGCGATCATGCGACGGTACAGGCCGCTGACCGCTCAGCCGCGGGAGAGCACCGCCCCGAGATCATCGAGCATGCTGCGATCCTCGATCGTCGACGGCACTGCCGGATCGGCGACGCCATCGGCGATCTGGCGCATCGTCTTGCGCAGGATCTTGCCCGAACGGGTCTTCGGCAGACCCGCGACGATGTCGACGCGTTTGAACGCGGCGACGGGCCCGATCTCCTTGCGGACGAGCGCCACGAGTTCCTCGATGACGCTGTCCGGATCGGCCGCCTCGGCGGAATCCCCGAGCACGACCAGCGCACGTGGGATCTGCCCCTTCACGTCATCGTGGACGCCGATGACAGCGGCCTCGGCTACGGCCGGATGGGAGGCGACGACCGCCTCGATGATTCCGGTGGACAGGCGGTGGCCGGCGACGTTGATGACATCGTCGGTGCGACCCATGACGAAGACGTACCCATCCTCATCGAGATAGCCGGAATCGCCGGTGAGGTAATAGCCGTCGAAGGCGGCGAGGTAGGAGGAGATGAACCGCTCGTCGTCACCCCACACCGTGGCCATGGTGCCCGGAGGCAGCGGCAGCCGGATGACGATGAGTCCTTCCTCGCCGGACGGAACGGGCTGACCGCCGGGGTCGACGACCTCGACGTGGAAGCCGGGAGTCGGCTTCGTCGAGGACCCCGCCTTGAGCGGGAACCGGGTCAGTCCCAGCGGATTCGCCGTGATCGGCCAGCCGGTCTCCGTCTGCCACCAATTGTCGACGACGGGGACGTCGCGTCCGGTCGCCTCGGCGAGGATCTTCGTCGTCCACTCGTACGTGTCGGGATCGAGGCGCTCGCCGGCGAGGAATTCCGCACGCAGACTCGACAGATCGTACTTCTTCATCAGCTCGCCGTTCGGGTCCTCCTTGCGCACCACGCGCATGGCGGTGGGGGCGGTGAAATGGACGTTGACCTTGTGCTGCTCGATGGCGCGGAAGAAGGCTCCGGCGTCGGGTGTGCCCACGGGTTTGCCCTCATAGAGCACCGAGGTGACGCCGGCCAGCAGGGGTGCGTAGATGATGTACGTGTGCCCGACGACCCACCCGACGTCGGAGGCTGTGAATATCGTGTCGCCCGGGTTCAGTCCGAAGACAGTCGGCATCGAGAAGGCTCCGGCCACCGCATATCCGCCGGAGTCGCGGACGATTCCCTTCGGTTTGCCGGTGGTACCCGAGGTGTAGAGGACGTAGAGCTCGTCGGTGGCCTTCACGGTCACCGGGTCGATGCCCTCGGGTGTCTGGGCGAGCAGTTCGGCGTAGTCGAGGTCGTTCTCGCCGAGTTCGCAGCGATGTTCGTCGCGTTGGACGATGACGGTGAAGTCAGGTTTGTTCTCAGCGATCTCGATGGCCTCATCGAGCATCGGCTTGTATTCGAGGACTCGGCTCTTCTCGACTCCACAGGAAGTGGAGATGACCGCCTTCGGGGCGGTGTCGTCGATGCGCACGGCGAGCTCGTTCGGAGCGAAGCCGCCGAAGACGACCGAGTGGATCGCGCCGAGGCGGGCGCACGCGAGCATGGCCACGGCTGCCTCGGGGATCATCGGCATGTAGATGACGACGCGATCGCCCTTGGTCACCCCTCTGTCCGCCAGAGCCCGAGCGAAGCGGGAGACCTCGTCGAGAAGCTCGGCGTAGGTGATCGAACGGACGGTGTCTGTGACCGGCGAATCGTAGATGATGGTGGCCTGGTCGCCGCGGCCGTTCGCGACATGTCGGTCGAGCGCGTTGTAGCAGACGTTGAGCTCGCCGTCGGGGAACCAGCGATAGATCGGCGCATTCGAATCGTCGACAGCCTTCGTCGGTTCGGTGACCCAGTCGATGTGGTTCTTGGCCTGTTCGAGCCAGAAGCCCTCGGGGTCCGAATCGATGCGCGCGACGATGTCGTCGTAGCTGGGGGTGGTGGTGTCGGGTTTCGTGTCCATGCTCCTATTGTGACTCATGGCACAGTTGCGTGCCGAGGTGGGGCACATCCTCGGGGATAGCCACCGGCACGAAAGTGGACCCATTTCCCTGCACTCGGACCAGGAGAGGGCACAATGGGGATATGAGATTCCTGGTTGCACTGATCCTCGGCCTCGCCGTCATGTTCGGTCTGAACGCCATCTTCGACTTCTTCGCGATGGCACGACCGTGGGGTTCGATCCTCATGGGCCTCATCGTCGGGCTGACCATGCTCGTCGTCCTGCTCATCTGGGAGGCCGTGCGCCCGACCCAGCCGAAGGGCGAATCGGCGAAGGCCAAGGCGAAGGCGCAGAAGAGCGAAGACGAGCGGGCGAAGGCCCGTGCCGAACGACGTGCCCGACTCGCCGCCGAGGCGGGAGTGAGCCTCGAAGGCATCGACGGTGCCCTGCCGGGATCGACCGCCCAGTCCGCCGAGGCGACCTCGTCGGATGAGACGGACACCGCTGAGGCGGCCCCCACCGAGGATGCCGATGCTCAGGCGGCTTCCACCGAGGGCGCCGACGCGGAGATGTCTCGCTTCGAGGGGGCCGATGCAGAGGTGGCAACCGCCGAGGAAGATGCGGCAGGCGGTGAGTCCGCCGCAGCGTCTCCTCCCGAGGGGGAGGTCTCAGAGGGCGAAGCCGCTGAGGATGATTCCGCCGAGGGCGAGGCGTCCGGAGGCGAGGATTCGGCAGTGTCTGCTGCGACGGCCGAAGATGAGGCATCCGCGCAGGTCGACGACACAGCCGGTCGGAACGCGGCTGACGATGCAGCCGAGCAGAACAATGAGTCAGATTCCTCCCTGGAATCCGACGGAGCCGAAGGTGACGAGGCCTCGGCGGATGAAGTACGACCCGCCGAGTCAGCGAAGCCCGCAGTGGTCGTGAAGACCGCGGAGCCGGCCGCACCCGCAGAGCCGACAGACTCCGCCGAGTCCGCACAGCCGGGCGACACCGACGCCGCCAAGGCCGACGCCGGCGGTGACACCGAATCCGGAGACACCGGCGCCGCCAAGGCCGACGCCGGCGGTGACACCGAATCCGGAGACACCGGCGCTGATGCTGATGAACCCTCTCGGCCCGTTGAGAAGCCGACCGTCCAGACAGGGGATTCGTCCGAACTGCCGCCACCTCCGCCGATGCCGCCGTCGTTCCCCGCGCGACCCACCGCCGCCCCGCACGCCGATGTCGCCGAGGCACCGCAGGCCGATAGCGGCGACGCGACGAACGATGACGAGTCCGCGGCTCCGTCGCTCAAGCAGGACGATGCCGGAGACAGCGGCTCCGCCTCGGCGGACGACCCGGGGCTCGAAGGACCGGCCGACCCGGAGCTCGAAGGACCGGCCGATGATCCGGCGACGCTCGACCCGGAGGAGTTCGACGAATCCGCCAGCGGATCCTCGCTCGAGGCACCGCCGACGGGCGAACCCGGAATGTCGGCCGACGCGCTCTCCGGCAAGATGCCGGACGAGGCCGATGAGTCTGCCGGCACAGCCGACGACGAGCCCGCCGATGACGACGGCGAGGAAGCCCAGACTCCCGAACGCAAGGGGCCCTCAGCCGAGGAGAACAACCAGTACCGGCTCTGAGCCGGCAGCACCGGCTCTGATCCGGTGATACCGCCCCTGTTCCGGAGGAACCCTCAGGCGTAGTGCGCGGCGAGGATCTGCAGGCCCTCTTCGATGCTGACGCGGGGAGTCCACCCGAGGACGTCCTGCGTCCGCCGCTGATCGAACCAATGCGCGGTCGACAGCTGTTCGGCGAGGAACCTCGTCAACGGCGGTTCGTCGTCATGGTCTCCGAGCTCCCACACCTTTTCGACCACAGACCCTGCTGCCAGAGCCGGGGCCACCGGGATGCGCAGCTTGGGTTCTGCCGCACCGCCGGCGATCGCGATGCGCGACATCAGCTCACCGATGGGTCGCGGCTGACCGTTCGTCACCACCAGCGCCTCACCATGAGTGGAATCGACCGCGGTCACCGCGGCGACGATCGCCTCAACTGCATTGTCGACGAACAGGGTGTCGACCAGCGCCGCGCCCGATCCGAGCACCGGCATCCGACCCGATCGGGCACGATCGATGACCCGCTCCGTGAGCTGAGTGTCACCCGGACCCCACATGAGGTGGGGGCGCAGGACGAGTACCCGGAAATCGGGCGAATCCGCGCTCAGGGCAATCCGCTCACCGGCCCCCTTCGTCCGCGCATACTCGCCGCGCGCGAACTCGGGAGACGCCGGTTCGGCACCGTCGCCGATGATCGACTCACCGGTATGCGCCACCGACGGCGACGAGATGTGGACCAGCCGCTGTACGCCGGCGGCCCGAGCAGCGTCGACGAGGGTGCGGGTGCCGCCGATGTTCACGGCCTCGAATTCCTTGGGATCACCCATCATGGACACCTTCGCGGCCAAGTGCACGACAGCCTCGGCGCCGGTGACCGCCTCATCGACGGCGGCCGCATCGGTCACCGAACCCACCACATCGGTGGCCCCGTCGACCCCCGACGGGCGACGCTGCAGAGTGGTGACCTCGTGACCGGCGGTGACGAGCGCACGCGCGACGGACGAACCGAGCAGCCCGGAGGCTCCGGTGACGGTGATTCTCACTTCAGCTCCTCGTGAACGGGGACGACGCAGATTCGTGGGTGGCGCAGATATCGGCGATGCCTCTAGACGCTTCCCCGCACCGGCCCACCGGCCAGGACGCTGTCGGCCCAGGCGGCGAGACGGGAGCGGTCGATCTTCGAATTGTGGCGGATATCGGTGGGGAATTCGGGTGCCACGAGGACCGCGGTCAGGTCATGACCGACCGCCTCGGCGATCTTCCCCCGCAGCCGTGCAGTCAGATCCAAAGGCGCCAGGCCGGGCGACAGTGTTGTGCCCTCGGCATCGAGCACCGCCACCAGCGCCTGGGTGCCGACGGGTCCGATTCCGACGACGGAACTGCGGCTGACCTGGGCGTCAGCGTCGATGAGTGCCTCGAGCCCACCGGGCCCGACCGGCCCGCGCAGGGTCGTGGCGACGTGCTGCAGCCGCCCCTCGAGCCACACCCGACCAGCATCGTCGATATGCCCGATGTCGTTCGTTCGGTGCCAGGTCAGACCATGCAGATCATCACGGGCCGAATCCGCGGTGGTGCGCCACAGATTGTCGTAGCCGGACTTGATGTGGGCGGCACTGACGACGAATTCGCCGAGGCGGCCCCGCGCGTCTTCGCCCTGTATCAGCTCATCGGTCGATCGTCCGGATTCATCGATGGGTGCCAGTGCGAGTTCGACGCCGTCGATCGGCTGCCCCACGCACACTCCGAGACCGCCGGTGGCAGCGGCGGCAGCCACCCCGTCGCGGTCGATGTCGGTGAGCAGGAGCCCCTCGGTCATGCCGTAGGGGGAGTGGATGGACGCGTTCGGGAACACTCCGGCGATGGCATCCATGAGTTCGAGAGGCACAGGTGCACCCGCCGAGAGCACGAGTTCGACCCCCGCACACGCTGCCCGCTGCTGATCGTCGAGCTCGCCGGCGGTCGCGGCGACATTCGTATATGCGGCCGGGGAGGCGAAGACCATGGTGGCCCGTCCGGCGATGATCGCATCGGCGATCGCTGAGGCCGTGAGCGTCTTCGGTTTCGTCACCGACATGTCCGGTGTCACCGAGGTGGCGCCGATGGCCGGGCCCAACAGGGCGAACGGTGGGAACCCGGCGACCAGACCGGTGCCCTCCGTGACGTTGAAGGTCCTGGTCAGCACGGCCGCCAGCGCGGAGATGTCCGCGTGCGTATAGCGCACGCCTTTCGCCGGTCCGGTCGACCCGGAGGTGAAGAGGATCGCCGCATCGGCATCCGGGGCCGGGGTCGGCAGCTCGGCCCGGTGCGGGGTGCGGGAGAGTTCGGTCAGGCTCGTCTCTGCCTTGAACAAGCGCGAGCGCACAGGTCCGAGCGGACTCACCGAGATGCGCCGTCCCGGCCAGCCGAAAGCGCGGGCCAGAGCGAGTCCGGGCAGTTCCCCGATGATCCACTGCGGATCGGCCGAGGTGATCGCTCGAGTCATTCCCTTCGGGCCGAGTCCGGCATCGGCGACGACGGCGACCGCCCCGATCTTCAGGCATGCATAGAGCGCGGCGGTGAGATTGTTGCCCGGAGGCACGAGCATCGACACCCGGTCCCCGGGCTTCACCCCGAGGTCGAGCAATCCGTTCGCGATCGACGTCGTCACGTGCCACAGGTGGTGCCAGGTGATCTGCTGCGCCGGATTCTGCGCGAAGTCGACCGAGGCGATCGCCTCGTCGTCACGGCGGGCATTGAGGATCGCCGTCACCGCGCGGACGTCCGCATCGGACGCTGAGCCGGCGCCGGCAGGGACCGATCCCTTCGCCGAGGCGGCCGTGTCCTTCCGCGCGGACGATCCCTTCGCGGGGGCCGCCTCGGTGGGGGTATTCGCAGCGTCGGGCGAATCGAACCGGGAGCTCAGCCAGTCGAGGACGAGACCGGGTACATCGTGGTCCTCGCTGACGAGGTGGGAGGCTGTTTCGAACCGGTGCATGTCGGCCTGCGGCAGGCGCTGGCGCAGGTCGCGCAGATAGCGTTCGAGGAACACCGGATCCTTCGGGCCCCAGACGAGCAGCGCCGGTTTGTCGAAGGCGGCGATGTCCTGGCCGATGCGCTGGAGTTCGGGATCGGAGGCATGAGTGTCATCGACGGGGATATCGGCGACGAAGTTGCCGATCGCCCACCGGTCCGCAGGTGTGCGGTACGGGGCGCGGAACGCGTCCTTGGTCTCGGCATCGAGATCGCCCAAGGCGAGGGTGACGCGCAGGAAGCCGTCGGTGAGAACGGTGGCCGCAGGCAGCATGGGCCCGGCCAGGGTCGCGCGCAGCGGCGCGGGCACCGGGGCGTCCTCGGGCTGGTGGACGGCCGTGTTGAGGCTGATCGCCGCGGACACCAGTTCGGTGTTCCGGGCGGCCCAGCCGAGTGAGAGGACTCCGCCCCAGTCGTGACCGATCGTCACGATCGGGTGGGTGGCGGATCCGGTGGCGGCCACCTCGGCGAACAGGTTTGAGACGACCGCGTCGAAATCGCTGATGCGATCGGCGATGCGCCGCACCTCGGCGGATTCCGGGGCCGGCATCGAGGAGTGGGCGAGTCGTTCGGAGAAGCCCATCTCGAGCTGGTCGGGGGCGATGAGCCGCCAAGCGCGGCCGCCGGACTGTGCGGCATCGATGGTGGCCTGGGCGAGCCTGCGCCACAGGTACGACCAGGTCGGGTTGCCGTGGAGGGCGACGATCGTGCCCGTCGGCTCCACCCCGGCGGCGGTCAGGGCGGGCAGTGTGTCGAGCACATGGAACGCATGCGTCCCATCGGAGGTTTCCGCCTCGACGATGCGGGACCAGGCGGGGTCCCACTCGGGCAGCTGCGGGGGAGTCGTGGCCGGCCGTGCAGGAAATCTCATGAAGTCTCTACCACTCGATCTCGGTCATGGCGGTGTTGAGGCCGGAGCCGACGCCCATGCACAGGATGCGGTCGCCGGGTTTGAGGTTCTCGGCCTCACGGGACAGGGTGATGGGCAGGGAGGCGGGGCCGACGTTGCCCAGCTCCGGATAGCTCACGGGGATCCGGTCGGGGTCGAGGTTCGCGGCCTTCGTGATCGAATTCGTGTGCACATCGGAGACCTGGTGCATGACGTAGCGGTCCATCTCCCGCCAGTTCCAACCGGTCTCGTGGGCTTCCTCCCACGCGGCGACGACGAGTTCCATGCCGCCGGAGAGCAGCCCCTTCGTGTCGGTGAACATTCCGTTGTGGTCGCCGACGCACAGCTCGTGATGCTGGGTGGCCGCACGGGTGATCCCGCCGAGGATGCGGTGGCCCTCCGGATGTCTGTCGGCCGGGCCGAGGACGGCGGCGGCAGCGCCGGAGCCCAGGGTCAGGGACGCGAATTCGTTGAGGTACTCCTCGCGGGTGATGTCCGGACGGTTGAGGCGACGCAGCGTCGCGTCTTGGACGCGGGAGGCGTCTTCGCCGGCGACGATGAGGGCGTACTCGATCTGCCCGGCGTCGATCATGTTCGCGGCCAGGGTCATTCCGTTGACGAATCCGAGGCAGGCGTTGGCGATGTCGAAGTTCATCGCCTGCGGGCCGAGCCCGATGCCGGCGTGGACGCCGACGGCCACGGACGGTTCCAGGTGCTCACGGGTCACGGAGGTGTTGACCATCAGTCCGATGGCGTCGGGAGGGACCCCCGCCTCGGCGAGGGCCTTCTTTCCGGCCGCGATCGCACCATCGGTGAACTGGTGGGGCTCATCCCAGTTGCGGCGGGCGTATACACCGGCGACGCGTTGGAGCAGACCCTGCGGCAGTTTGAGGGAGGACAGAGTATCGGCGAGGCGGTCGTCGAATTCCTGCGAGGTCACTTCGTTCGGGGCCAGGGTCTCGGTCAGGCCGAGCAGGGCCACGTTGGAGTGCCGAAATGTTGCGTTGCCATTCGCCAATTGAAGTACTCATCCCTTTTCGGGTCGTTCGTCGGTGTCGATATCGTCCGCAGAGGCGCGCGCCTGACGCGTCACCACGGGGGAATTCCGGACCTATCTTACCGCCCGGTTTCTGAGATGTTGCTCAGCGTGTGAACCAGGTGAAGCCGTCGTAGAGCAATCCTGTTGCCGCGAGCACGGCGATGACGGCGAGGACGAGCGAGGTCACAGTATGTGAGACCTTGGACGTCTGGAAGCGCACGGCACGCGAATACGACATGGGACGGTCGGTGACGTTGTGGCCGAACTGGGCGAAGATCCGCCAGTCCATGACGTCGATGAGCGACTTCGCGGCCAGGGTGAAGACGATGATGCAGCCGATGCCCATGAACAGCAGGAACACGAAGCCGAGGAAGCCGAAGTCCTTGAAGAACGTCACCACCCGGTCACCGATGGCCACGGCGAAGGCGGAGAAGCCGTCGCTGAAGGGCAGGGCGTCGAACGAGTCGGTGATCGTGGACAGGCTGATGTTGTCGCGCACCGTCTGCACGGACCCGATGTACATGAAGATCGATGCGGCCAGGGCGACGAGCAGGTTGATGATCGAGATCGTCGCATTGTCCGGCCAGAAGTCCAGGTGCTTGATCGTGTAGGTCGCCGACAGCGCCACGCAGATGATCGCGCCCGTCAGCGCACCGATGGTGGCCGGCAGCAGCAGGTTGTTGAAGAACACGAAGGCGACGACGGCGATGAGTGCGGCGCCGAGGATGTAGGTGAACACTGCGACGGTGTCGCCGTTGGCCGCGGTGGCGGCCCGCCGGTTGGCCTCGATCATCTGGCCGGAGTGCTGGATGTTGGCGGCGAGTTCTCCCTTCGTGGCCCGCGGCTGATCGGCGTCGACGTCGTCGTAGCCTTGGGCGTCGTAGCCCTGTGCGTTGTTGGGAAGCACACGGGTCTCATCGTCGCTGCTCCACGGGCGACCGGACTGGTTGTAGCCGGCCTGGCCGTAGGGGTTCTGACCGTACTGAGTCTGCGGGTAGCCGCCCTGGGGGCCGCCGCTGGCGGGGTTCCTGGGCTGCCATCGTCCGAGCTTCGCTCCGATGAAGTAGATGACGAAGACGACGAGAGCCGCGAGGACTCCGATAGAGATGCCGGCGCCGAGCTCGTTCATGAGGGTGACTTCCTGGGGATGGACAACGGTGGTCTTCTTTTCAGTCTATGGACTCATGCCGCTTAGAGCACGTTCCGTCGCCCATATGCGCCGCGCTGCAGCGACGTCGCGCATGACTCCGTCCAGGAGCAGCTGCGTCCTGGCGCTTTTGGTTCCTGGGTATGGCGGGGTCAGGATCCGCCCATTGATGTGCGAAGGAGACACGCGGTGAGCAACCCCCAGGCATTCACCTCCGAGGCCCTGCCTCTCGACGAGCAGCTCGTGCTCGTCACCGGATCCGGACGCGGCCTGGGCGCTGCGATCGCGAAGGCCTTCGCACCGGAAGGTTCGGCGCTGGTCATCAACTACCGATACTCGGCCGAGACCGCAGAAGAGCTCGCCGAGGCGGTCCGCGCTCGCGGTGGAAGTGCAGTGGCCATCGAAGCCGATGTCACGGACTCCCGCTCCGTCGACGCCATGTTCGAAACCGCGGCCGCCGAGTTCGGTACTCCCGTATCCACTGTGGTCAACAACGCTCTCGCAGACTTCTCGTTCAACGGCGATGAACGCCAACCGGCCGATGAGATCGACTATTCGGATTTCGCCGACCAGTTCCACGGTTCGGTAGAAGGTGCGGTCAACACGATCCAGGCCGCGATGCACGGCTTCCGCGAGCTCGGTTCCGGCCGCGTCATCAACATCGGCACCAACCTGTTCCAGGATCCGGTCGTGCCGTACCACGACTACACGGCCGGGAAGGCGGCGCTGCTGTCGCTGACGAGGACGTTCGCGAAGGATCTCGGACCGGCCGGGGTGCGGGTGAACATGGTCTCCGGCGGACTGCTGCGCACAACGGATGCCTCCTCGGCGACACCCGAAGCGGTCTTCGACCAGATCGCCGCCGCCAGCGCACTGAGACGGGTGACGACTCCGGAGGACTTCGCCTCGGCGGTGGTATTCTTCGCCTCTCCCGCTCCGCGTGCGGTGACCGGCCAGCACCTCATCGTCGACAACGGCCTCGTCATGGGGTGACCGGTCCCACCGCAACGTAGAGCGAACCAACTCAGCTCGCCGTCGCCACGCCGACCGCTCGACTCAGTGCCCGCCGCTCGGCCTAGCCTCGACTGCGCGTGTTGTCGCCGAGAGAGCAGCTCAGCTGGACGCCGCCACGCCGACCGCTCGACTCCGCGTCGAGCGCGCGGCGTATAACTTGATACAGCGACGCTGAGATGAGCGGTCGGCAGGGGAGTCAAGGTCATTCGCTGCGCTGGTTGAGTTCGCTCTTCGCCATCGTGTCCAGTTCAGCTTTGATCTTGATGAACTCATGGGGCCGGAACAGGTCCGCCCAGACGAGATTGAAGATGCGGAACCCCGCGTTGAGCAGCTTCATGTGGCGTTCATGGTTCGTCTTGCTGGCTTCGTCGGGACTGGTGCGCCCCATGAAGTACTTTCCGACACCGTGGCATTCGACGATCAGTCCGTACTTCTCATGGCGGAAGTCGTTGCGGCCGAGGAGATTTCCAGCCGCGTCGCAGGTCTCGACTTGAGGGATCATTCCGGTGATGTCGAAGCGATAGAACTTGACTGCAGTGATCGATTCTGCTGCTGACTCGTGGTTCGCGTCCGCGAGGCTGATGGCAAGAGCGGCGGTGCGACAGCCTCGGTGGACCGGTGGAAGGGCGGTTCGCAGTGCTGCTTTGGTGACCAACCGCCGGCGAAGTGCGTCCGAGAGCAATGGGACCGAGAACTCTGGGTCGTATTCGCGAGCAATGTCCACGAGGGTCCTGAGCAATGTCGTGACGGGGAGTCCTCCGATCGAACCGACGTCATTTGGAGGCAGGTGCCGATCACGAATGTGGAGAGTGTCGCTGCTCCGGCGAGTTCCGGTCCGGATCATCTCGCACTTGTCGACTGCGGGGAACGGTGGATCGAGACCATGTAACAAGGCCGCTGACACATGGGAGAAAGCAGCGTCAGGCAACCGGTCATCAGCGTACGACCGGATCAGGGACTTGAGGTCTTCGGTTGTGTCGCGAATGTCCCCATACGTCCGAGGGTACGAGGTCGAGGATGCCGAGTGTACGTCCTGCAGCACGGCGTGAGCCTGCTGATCACAAGGCCGGGTGAGGACGAATTGGCCACGTCGGACCCTCTGCAGACAGCACTGCGCGGCCTTGACGATGTCCTTGTGCGCGAAGCCGAGGCTGCGAAGTCTCTTGGTGCTGAAGACGGTCACCATGAAGACAGTGTGCCTTCATTGAAGTCAAATGGCAATAGAAATCAGCAAATGGAATCAAACGAATGGGTTCGAGGGTGGTCAGCTCTCATCTGCAAGGGACAGATTTTGCCGACCGCTCGACTCAACGCCGCTGTACCGAGGTATGCGTTGAGCGCTCGGCGCTGACTCGAGCGGTCGGCAAGGTGGTGGAGTGCTGAGGTGATCGGTCGACGGTGGCATGAGCGCTCGGCGCTGACTCGAGCGGTCGGCGCTTCCACCGCGAGGCAACCTGCCTGCGAGGTGGCCCCGATGGTGAGTGGGGGACCTCAGAACCGGTCGAGGAAGGCCAAGGCCCTCTCAAAGAGCAGTTCGGCGCTGTCCTCGCGGTAGTCCGGTGTGGTCGGGTCGCTGAACAGGTGTGTGCTGCCCGGGTAGAGGAAGTACTCTGCCTGCGCACCCGCCTGCGTCGCAGACTCCATCAGCGTCTCGATCGTGCCCGGGCTGCGCCAGGAGTCGTCGACGGCGAAATGAGCCTGCACCGGCACTCCTACCTGCCAGCGCGTCGGCTTGGGGAAGCCACCGCCGTGGAAGAGCAGGACTCCGCGGGCGCGCGGATCGTTCTTGCCCATCTGCTGAGCGAGCGCGGCACCGAGTGAGAATCCGCCGAAGACGAGATCGGCGCCGAGGTCCTCGCAGGCGTCCTTCACCCGATCCACGAGGGTCGAGAACCCGACCTCCTGGGAATGGGCGACTGCCGATTCTGCGTCGTCGAAGGTCCTGCCCGCGTAGACGTCGGGAGTGTGCACGGCATATCCGGCCAGGGCGAAGCGTTCGGCGATGGCGTCCATCCCGGACGTCCGCCCCAGAGCCGAGTGGAGAAGTACAAGGGTGGTCATGGGCAATCCTTTCGGAAGCGACGGCGGCTCAGCGGCTGTGTCCGCGGGGGATGGTGAAGGTGTCCGCGCGGGCCGTGGCCCAGTCGTCGGCCCACTCCGAGGGGGTGTCATCAAGGAGCTCGCCAGGCTTCAGCCAGTCGTAGAGGCGAGCATATGACCACGACTCGGAGGCCGAGACATTGCGTCGCAGCATCGTCGGCTCCAGCTCGTCCGGTGCTGCCGCACCCATCGATGCCATGAGGCGGATCGCCTCTGCGACGACTCCATCGTGGTAGTTGCGCACACGTTCGGCCTTGGTGGGCACGTCGATGGCGCGCGCTCGCCGCGGATCCTGTGTGGCGACGCCGACGGGGCATTTGCCCGTGTGGCAGGCCTGGGCCTGGATGCAGCCGACGGCCATCATCATCGCGCGGGCGGAGTTCGTGAAGTCGGCACCCTGGATGAGGCGTTTGACGATATCGGTGCCGGTGGCGATCTTGCCCGAAGCGCCGACCTTGATCTGCTTCCGCAGGCCCGCACCGACGAGCGCGTTGTGGACGATCATCAGCCCCTGAGTCAGAGGCAGACCGACATTGTCCTCGAACTCCAATGGTGCAGCACCCGTGCCGCCCTCGGATCCGTCGACGATGATGAAATCGGGCAGGATCTGGGTCTCCACCATAGCCTTGACGATCGCGAGGAACTCCGTGCGCGAACCGACGCACAGTTTGAATCCGGCGGGCTTGCCGCCGGAGAGCTCACGCATCTGCCGGATGAATTCGAGCAGTTCGATCGGAGTCGAGAAGACCGTGTGTCCGGGAGGGCTGATACAGGTCTGGCCGACGGGGATGCCGCGGATCTCGGAGATCTCCTCGGTGACCTTCGGCCCGGGCAGCACGCCGCCGATGCCCGGCTTCGCGCCCTGGGAGAGCTTGAGCGACACCATCTTCACCTGCGGGTCCTGCGCCTTCTCGGCGAAGATCTCGGGGGAGAAATCTCCTTCCGGGGTGCGGGCGCCGAAGTATCCGGTGCCGAGTTCCCAGATGAGGTCGCCGCCGTGCTCACGGTGATACGGCGAGATCGATCCCTCACCGGTGTCGTGGGCGAATCCGCCCAGCGCCGCTCCTTTGTTCAGGGCACGGATGGCGTTGTTGCTCAGCGAACCGAAGCTCATTGCGGAGACGTTGAGCAGCGAGATGTCGTAGGGCTGAGTGCACTCGTCACCGCCGATGCGCACTCGCGGCGGACGGGGCGGATTGGGGATCGGCATATTCGAGTGCATGAGCGACTCGTAGCCGGCACGGTCGACATCGCGCTCGGTGCCGAACGCGTGCTCGGAGTGGGTGCCCTTGGCCCGTTCGTAGATGGTGGTGCGAGTGTCGCGGCTGAATGGGCGACCGTCCCAGTTGCGTTCGATGAAGTACTGCTGGATCTCCGGCCGGATCGACTCCAGCAGGAATCGGGCGTGCCCGGCGATCGGATAGTTGCGCAGGATCGAGTGCTTCTTCTGCGTGAGATCCCATGCGGCGAGTGCGCCGAGTCCGAGGGCCGAGGCGGCCGCCGCCGCTCCGGCGATCTGCTTGCCTGCCGATTCGCTGGTGACCATCCGGACAATGGGAAATTGCCGTTTCATTGTGCCTCCTTGAACTGTCCTGATCTCGAGCCTAGACCGAGAACGTGAAGTTTTCAGGAAAGGCAGACCTGAGACAGTCGTGGACTGTCGGCGAACCGTCTCAGAACAGGCCGCCGAGACGCGTCAGAACAGGAGGCGGGACCGTCTCAGAAGAGGCTGCCGAGCAACGTCGTCACGAGCTCGTCGACCTGCATCGAATAGGCGACGATGAGGGTGAGCCCGGTGGCGGTCCACGCCATCTCCTTGTTCTGCGCGTAACCGCGCAGCGGCTCCCGCCGATAGCGCAGACCGCCCGCCAGGACGATGCCGAGATCGATGAGCCACCAGATCCCCAGTCCGCCGAGGCTGAGCAGCTTGAGCGCGCCCGTCAGGTACCGGCCGGTGTAGAACCGATCAAAGCCAACGGCCCCGAAGAGCATCGACAGCAGCCAGGTGATGACGAAGGAGCGGTTGTCGGCAACGTCCGCGGGCGGGCCTTCGGTCGGCGCAAGCGATTCCGGGGACGAGGTGGTGACACCGGAGGAGGACGCGGCAGGGTTCTGTGGAGCGGGTGACGGGTCAGAGAGCACCGCAAGGCTGTTCGCCGGGTCCGCGTTGAGTACGGGAATCCCGCTGGTCGCCGTCATCGCTGGCACGTCCATTCACTGCTCGTCGAACTTCTGGTATTCAGCCTAGAAGGCCCAGGGTCGCCTCGGCGATGGGGTTATCCTCCACCTCCCCGCGGTGGCAGGTCTCACACGGTCCGAGCCCCGGAATCGTTTGGGCCGCGAATGTCGTCAGGCATAGCGTAGGGCTCATGAGCACAGGTGAGCCGAGTCCGACGAGCACTCGGCGTACCGTAGCTGCGGTCTTCCTCGCGGGAGTCTCCGTCTTCCTCGTCCTCTACGAGACCCAGGGCCTGCTGCCGGCGATCCGGGATGCCTACGGAATCGATGGTCCGACGGCGAGCCTGACCGTGTCCGCGACGAACGTGGCTATGGCCTGCTTCCTCATTCCGTTCTCGATGCTCGCCCCGCGCATCGGCCACGCCCGCCAGATCGGCGTTGGGGTGATCGTCGCAGCGATCCTCGCGCTCGTCCTACCTTTCACTCCGACCCCGGAGCTGCTCATTGCCGTCCGGTTTCTCCAGGGCCTGGCGATCGCCTCGGTGCCGGCAACGGCCATGGCCTATCTCTCTTTGCGTCTGCCGTCGGCCGCGCTGCCCGGAGCGATCGGGGTCTACATCGCCGGAAACACGATCGGCGGGCTCTGCTCGAGGCTGCTCACCGGGCTGGCGTCGGAATTCCTCGGCTGGCACGGCGGACTTGCGTTCACCGCGGCCGTGTCACTGATATTCGGGCTCATCGTCGTCTGGCTGCTGCGCCACGACCTCTTCTCCACCGCCCGCAGCCGCGGCGTCCTCGACGGGGACGACTCTGATCCGTCCGATGCAGAACCCACCCTCACCGAGGCGGCCGACCCGGACGCTGTCACTGCGGGTGACGGCGGCGCCGAGGCTTCCACCGCCGACGATTCCCTCGCGGCCGGCGACGCCGCCGACGAGGGTGGGGCTGGGAGCGCGCAGCCGCCTCGACGGGCGATTCCGCTGCGCGGAGGTCTGTGGCGGATCTACCTCACCGGGTTCCTGTGCATGATCGTCTTCGGCGGATCGTTCACGATGCTCGGCACCCGCCTGCAGCAGGATCCGTGGGACCTGAGCGAGGGCGCGGTCGCCCTGTTCTTCCTCATCTACCTCGTTGGCACCGTCGTCACCACGTATTACGGTCGTCTGGCCACGAAGTACCCACGCACTCGGATCACCCTGGCGGGAATGGTCATCGCGCTCGCCGGTGCGGGGCTGACTCTGGTCGATTCGCTTGCGGTGATCATCATCGGCATGTCGCTGCTCACCGCGGGATTCTTCCTCGGACATACGGGTGCTTCCGCGGCGGCGAGTGCCGCCCGGCCGGGAGTCGATTCGACCCGTTCTGCGGCCATCTACCTCACTGTCTACTACCTGGGTACGAGCCTCGGCGCCTGGCTCTCGGCGGTCCTCTTCGCCGACTTCGCTTGGCCGGGAGTCGTCGCCATGTGCGCGAGCTCCCTCATTGTGGTTTTCGTCTTGACCCTGACCGGTGCTCCGCTAGGCTTCAAGAAACGCAGCTGATCGCTCGTTCAGTGTCGCCGGCGTCGGTGGCCTGTCGCCTGCGGTCGCGTCGTGTTACTCATCCGCCGGTGGCTTCCGCGCCGGCATCGTCGTCGAAAGGCCAGTTCATGTCCGAGACAACCAACTCGACCGTCGTCCACGCGATCACCGACGGCGTCGCCCACGTCGAGATCGACCGTGCCGACAAGCTCAACTCGCTCACCCGCGAGGTCTTCGAAGACCTCGTCGAGGCGGGGCTGGCACTTAAAGGTTCGAGCGAGGTCAAGGCCGTGGTCCTGTCCGGTCGCGGTCGTGCCTTCAGTGCCGGTCTCGACTTCACCGAGCTCGCCCGGATCGCCGAGGCGGGAGCCGCGACCCGATCATCCGCTGAGGAAGCGGCCGAACAGGCAGCCGATGCCGGTGGGCCGGGTGCGCCGGAATCCGTGGCCACCGCCGTCGATATCGGCGAGCGACTCGGTTCGGCCCGGGCACTGGCGCAGAAAGCCGTGCATGTGTGGTCGCTCGTCGATGTCCCGGTCATCGCTGCGGTGCGCGGGCCGGCGCTCGGCGGCGGGCTGCAGATCGCCCTGGGCGCGGACATGCGGGTGGCGGGACCGGATGCGAAGCTCTCACTCATGGAGCTCGATTGGGGGATCATCCCCGATATGTGCGGCACCCAGCTGCTGCCACGGCTCGTGGGACCGGCTCAGGCGAAGAAGCTCATCGTCACCGCCGATGCGATCGGTGCCGAAGAAGCTCTGCGCATCGGCCTCGTCGAAGAGGTCGTCGAGGACCCTCTGGCCCGTGCTCTCGAACTGGCCGGGCAGATCGCGGGCCAGTCACGGTCGGCGCTGGTGTGGGCGAAGCGGCTCGTCGACCTGTCCTATGACTCCGACTTCAGCACCGGACTCGACGCCGAACAGGAAGCGCTCGCCGCGCTGTTGGGCACCGACGAGCAGAAGCAGGTCGTCGCCACTCGCCTGGCCGCGATGAGGGCCCGCGCCAAGGGCTGAGGTCGAGATCGCCGGGGTCCTGCTGTAAGCAGCGGGAGCCTGGACTCAGGCGCGGGAAGTCGGATTCGGGCGAATGAGGTGACCTAAGAACCGCGGTTGGATGGGAACTCCGGGCGGACGGGATCGATGATCCTCTCGGAGGTGATCGCCTCGGCGACGGTGGAGAACGCCGCGAGCTCACGGAGCAGCACGAACGTCGGCCGCATGAGCTTCAGCCGTCCGGCTCCCTCATCGGTGAGGACCCCGGTCACCGAGCGCCACTCGCTCGTGTGCGCCTCCGTCGTCTGATGCTGGGCGGCGGCGAGCTCGGGAGCCGCGATCGCATAGAAGTACGTATCGAAGCGTTTGGGCCGACCCAAGGGAGTCACCCAGTTCGCCCACGGCTTGAGCCCGGCCGGGTCGAGGGCCGCGCCCGTCTCCTCCTCGACTTCGCGCACAGCGGTGGCGAGCAGGACGCGCCAACCCTCGGCATCCTCGGCGATGGTCGAATCGGACCATGCGGAGGTGTGCACATGCTGATCGGGGACGGCGATGGTCGGTGCGGTCGTCGCATCCACAGGGTCGACGCGACCGCCGGGGAAGACGACGACGCCGGCGGCGAAATCCATCGTCGACACCCGGTGCTGGACGAACACCTCGATACCCTCGTCCCCGTCACGGAGCATGAGCACGCTGACGGCGGGCCTGATCGGGACCGCCTCGGCGTCGGCGATATCGGGACCGCGGCTCGCGCTGTCGGCAGTATCCGAACGGTCGGAGCCTTCGGGGTTGATGTCTCGAATCACGTTCAGCACCTTCGCTCACAGCAGTTGATGTCTGCTTCCAGTATGCCCGGGCTCGGGCAGAGGGGCGACGGGGGTGGGGCGGGTGCGCGCGAGCGGGCAGGATACGATGGGTGACAATCTGACATCCTCCATCTGAGGCCGCTAAACCAACCGGTGACGAACAGGGCGGGGCTGAACGGGCACTATATGAGCAGTTTCGGGACCTATCCGTTCTTCAACATCAACCAGGCTTGGCCGAACTGGCTGATCATCATCCTGCTGTTGGTCGACATGATCATCCGCATCATCGCGCTCGGCTGGATCCCGCACAACCGCAAGCCGTCGGTCGCACTCGGGTGGCTGCTCGCGATCTTCCTCATCCCGTATGTGGGCATTGCGGCGTTCCTGCTGCTGGGGTCATCGAAGCTGCCGAAGCGGCGGCGAGACAAACAGGCGAAGATGAACGACCTCTTCCGCGATCAGATCCGCCACCAGGCGATCGTCGGGCGCTGCGACCATATGCCCGAACCGCTGCGCACCGCCGCGAAGCTCAACTTCGACCTCGGCGCCCTGCCGATGACCCATGGCAACTCCTTCGATCTCCACGTCGATAACCATGCTTGCATGGATGCGATGGCCGTGGCCGTCGACCGGGCACAGCGGTTCGTGCACTTCGAGTTCTACATCGTCGCCATCGATGACACGACGAGGCGGCTGCTCGAATCGCTGCTGGCTGCGCACCGGCGCGGTGTGAGTGTGCGCATCCTCATCGACCACGTCGGATCGCTCGGCTATCCCGGGTATTCGGAACTCGTCAAGAGGCTCGACTCCTCGGGGGTGAGCTGGCGCCGGGCGCTGCCGATCCGGCCGTGGAGGGGCGAGTACCAGCGGCCTGACCTGCGCAATCACCGTAAGATCCTCATCGTCGACGGCGACGTCGCGTTCACCGGTTCCCAGAACATCATCGATCGCTCCTACAACAAAGCACGCAATCGGCGGAAGGGCTTCCAGTGGAAGGACCTCTCGCTCGAATGTCGTGGACCGGTCGTCGAAGAGCTCGATGCGGTGTTCATCACCGACTGGTATTCGGAGACCGACGAAATCCTCGACGAACCCGACAGGTTCGAACTCGACGCCCCCGAATCCGGCGGGATCCAAGCCCAGGTCGTGCCCTCGGGGCCGGGGTTCGAAGATGAGAACAATCTGCGGCTGTTCAACCACCTCATCTACAACGCGAACCGGAGCATCGTCGTCTGCTCGCCGTATTTCGTGCCCGACGAGTCCCTGCTGCATGCGCTGACGACCGAAGCGCGCTCGGGTGTCGACGTGCGCCTCTACGTCGGTGAGACGAGCGACCATTGGCTGACCCACAAGGCGCAGCAGTCCTACTACGACGACCTGGTGCGGGCCGGAGTGCGGATCTTCATGTACCACGCTCCGACGGTGCTGCATTCGAAGTTCCTCATCATCGACGACGACGTCTCGATCATCGGTTCGTCGAATATGGATGAACGGTCATTCGCGATGAACCTCGAGGTCACTCTCTTCATCGTCAACAAGGAGTTCGCGCAGCGCATGTACGAACTCGAAGCCGAACACTACGCCCCGAACTCCGTCGAGCTCGATGCCGAGGAGTGGCAGGCACGGCCGCTCCTGAAGAAGTATCTGGAGAACGTCGCCCGCCTGACGAGCTCGCTGCTGTAGGCGCGCGGGGACGTTGCCTGCCGCCGCGGTGGGAGCGGGTGGGAGCCGCGGACGTCGAAGGCGGCGGGATCCGCAAACAGCACAGAAAAAGGCGTATAGCCCAGTTTCAAAACTGGGCTATACGCCTATTTCTGGGCCGTAGCGAACTAGGTCGGGGTCGCGCTGACCGAAGTGCGCGGCGACGCAGCCGGCCTGCCGACGCTCAGCGGTCGTCGGTGACTCCGGCCGGACCTTCGTCCTCGAGGTGACGCTCGGGATCGGTGATCGAGTCCTGGGCCTTCAGTGACGACTTGTGCTTAGCCGTGGTGTCGGACTTCGCTGTTTCCTGCGCGGCCGTGGTGCTCTTCGCCGTCGTGTCTGCCTTCGCACCAGCCGAATCCTCGTCACCGTCGAATTCGGAGACGGGAGTGTTCGTGGCAGCGGCGGCATTGACCTTGTCGGCCGCGGTCTGAACGGCATCGGCGACGGCCGGCGACTTCTCGCGGATCGACTGGTTGGCCTTCCCGACGGTGTCCTGGACGCGAGGGTCGGTCCACAGTTCCTGTGCCTGGGCCTTCAGCCGTTCGTAGCTCTGGCGTCCGGTGCGTGATCCGAGAATGAATCCGACTCCGAGGCCGGTCAGGAGAATCAATCTCTTCTTCATGGTCGTGCTCCTCTTCGCAACTTGACGTCACCGTCTCCGGCACTGGTGTGCGGCACAGGTCCGAGCAGCGATGTGGCAGCGCACGGGCACTGTGCCCTCAAGATCCAGCTTATACCGAGTCTGGCTCTTACGGGTATGGATTCACCCGCGCCGTCATCGCAGATTCTCGACGGTAGCGGCTCGGCTCAGTCGAGACTCGGCTGCTGCTGGGTGATGCAGTGGATTCCGCCGCCGCGGGCGAAGAGTTCGCGCGCATCGACTCCGACGACCTTCCGCCCCGGGTAGACGCGCTCGAGCACAGCGGCCGCCTCGGCGTCCATCGGATCGTCGAAGGCGCAGGCGATGACCCCGCCGTTCGTGACGAGGTGATTGACATACGAATAGTCGACCCACCCTTCCTCGTCGCGCAGCACCTCGGGAGCCGGGATCGGCACCACTTCGAAGGGTGTTCCGTCGGCGGTGGTCTCGGCCGCGAACTGCTCCTTGAGCGCACGACTGAATTCGTAGTCCGGATGGTCGGGATTGCGCTGATCGTGGACGAGGACGACGCCGGGGCTCGGCATCGCGGCGACGATGTCGACGTGTCCCCGGGTGCCGAAGGTCTGGTTGTCGCGGTGGAGTCCGCGGTCGAGCCAGATGACCTTCTTCGCCCCGATCGTGCGCGCGAATTCGGCTTCCACGTCGGCTTCGGTCAGTCCCGGATTGCGGCCGGGATCGAGCTGGACGCTGCGCGTTGCCAGCACCGTTCCCTGACCGTCGACGTGAAATCCGCCGCCTTCGTTGCGCAGATCCGAGGACACCACGGGAGTCCCGGCGAGGCCCGCGACGAATTCTCCGATGTGCTCATCGTGATCCCAGCTCGCCCATTCCTGCGCGCCCCAACCGTTGAACACCCAGTCCACCGCACGCAGCGCACCCGTCTCGTCGACGACGAAGCTCGGCCCGATATCGCGCATCCACGCATCGTCGAGTTCGGCGTTGACGAGCGTGATCTCGTGGTTGATCCCTTCGCCGAGGTGGCGCTTGGCATGATCGGTCTGGGCACTGGTCACCACGACCGTGACAGGGGTGAATTCGCTGGTGGCGCGGGCAACGGCGGCCCACGTGGCGCGTGCCGCCTCGGCCTCGAGTTCCGTGTCGCCGAGCGCGTAGCCGGAGGATGGGAACGCCATCCACACTTGGTCCTGGGCGGCGGTCTCCGCCGGCATGTGCAACGTCATCGTTCGTCCCTTCGCTGGTGGACTGTCGCTGAGCCGAGTGTAGCCAGAATCTCGCCGAGGCGGTCGACGGAATTCGTTGCGGCCCGCCCGGCTCTCGGCTCGCTTCCGCGGACGCTCACCCCACGGGCCAGGGCGGCCATGTCGATTCCGTATAGTCAGGCGAAGAACTGGCAAGTAGGAAGAACAGGCAAGTAGAACGTGCCAAAGGAGGCATCAAGTGTCAGCAGCAGACGCAGCATTCGGACGGCAGGGGACGGGGCCGCTGGCCGGGACCATCGTGGCCGACTTCTCGCGAGTCCTCGCCGGCCCCTACGCGACGATGATGCTTGCGGATCTGGGGGCCACGGTCATCAAGGTGGAGGGGGAGACCGGGGACGATACACGTCATTGGGCGCCGCCTCGGCGAGGGGACGATGCGACGTATTTCCTCACGGCGAACCGGAACAAGCACTCCGTCGTCCTCGATTTCAAGGACTCCGACGACCTCGCCTTCGCGCAGCAGCTGGCCGCGCGTGCGGACGTGCTCGTGGAGAACTTCAAGGCCGGGGGGCTGGCGAAATACGGCCTCGACTATGAGACGGTCAGCGCCGTCAATCCGGGCATCGTCTACGCCTCGGTGACGGGTTTCGGCCGCGACAATCCGCAGCCGGGCTACGATCTGCTCATCCAGGGTCTGTCCGGATTCATGTCGGTCACGGGCTCGGAGGAATCGGGCCCGGTCAAGGCGGGTGTCGCCGTCGTCGACGTGATCACGGGACTGCATACGGCGGTCGGCATCCTCGGCGCACTCAACCACCGCAAGGACACCGGGGTCGGTCAGCTGGTCGAGACGAACCTGCTGTCCTCGGCGCTGTCCGGGCTGGCGAACCAGACCTCCGCGTACGTGGCCGGCGGCGTCACTCCGCAGGCGATGGGCAACAAGCACCCGAGCCTCTACCCGTACCAGCCGATGCCCACGGCGGAGGGTCAGATCATCATCGCGTGCGGCAACGACAAACAGTTCGCCCGGCTCGCCGAGGTGCTCGGCCACCCCGAATGGGCGACCGATGCACGGTTCGCGAACTTCGCCGACCGCAACGTCAACCGCGATGACCTCGAACCCGAGCTCATCGCCGCGCTGAGTGAGAAGACGAACCAGGAGTGGTTTGACATCCTCACCGAGGCGGGGCTGCCCTGTGCACCGATCAACTCGATCGCCCAGGGCGTGGACCTGGCATCGTCGCTGGGACTCGAACCCGTCGCCGAGGCGGGTCAGGGAGATCGCGTCATCCCAACCGTGGCCAACCCGATTCGGCTGTCCGAGACCCCGCCCAGCTACGAACTGGCCCCGCCGATCCTCGGCGATTCCACCGAAGCGGTCAAGGCGTGGCTGCGGGCCGTCGAGTAGGCGGCGTTCTGACGTGGGCCGGCGAGTCATCGTGCGCGCGGTGGGCGCGGATGATGGGTCATCGTGCGTCTGATGACCGCGAATGATTCTGCCGGCACCCGGGCGGGCAGTGCCACAGCTGAAGTACCCTATTGACTGTGCGTTGTCACCGAGAGATCTGCGAAACGACCAACGAAGCGCGGGACCTGCGGTGACGGCAGTCGTATTCCCAAGAGAGTTCCGGAACCGAGATGGACAATGAGTCGACCGAGGTCACACCTCGGAGACGTTCGGCGGTGAAACGGACCCTGATGGTCATCGCGATGGCGATCACCGGGTTCCATATCTTCGCCAGCTTCCTGTGGATCGCCCCTGCTTCGACGATGCGGGAGGTGATTCCCGGTGACCTGCTCTCCAAATACATGATCCCGCTGTGGGGACAGTCGTGGAGCGTGTTCGCCCCCGAACCGATCAACGGAGACTACTACTTCGACGTGCGCGCGGTGATCACAACCGACAGCGGCGAAGAGATCACTCAGTGGGTGCGGGCCACCGACGTCGAACTCGACCACTCCACCTACAAGCTCTTCCCGCCGCGGTCGGCGGGGCTGGGCATCGGAGTGGCCTCGGACATCAAGGGTTCGTGGGAGGATCTGCCCGGCGACCAGAAGGCGATCGTCAAACTCGACTACTTCAAGGGCGATGACTCCGTCGACCGTCTGGAGACGAAGCTGAAGGAGTACGACGACCCGGAGAACGCGATCCCGGCCTACCTGGAGAGCGAACACCTGGCCACGGCCTATGCGACCCAGGTGGCGAAGGCCATCTGGGGCGACGATGTCCAGCGCGTCCAATACCAGGCCGCCCGTCAGAACGTCGTGCCGTTCGCCGACCGCAACGACAAAGGCGCGAAACGTCCGAACATCCAGCCCGTGCCCGTGGGCTGGCGCGCCCTCGTCGTCGAAGACCATCAGTCCCAGGAGGAATTCACGAAGTACTTCTGCGCCTCGGACGAAGTGAGGTGCGTCGGTGAACAGTGACAACACGACCCGCAGGGACGATCGTGACGCCCAGGTCACGGACCAGCGGACCGGCACGACCGCCTCGGCGCGTGATTCGGCTCCTGAATTCGGGTTGGTCCCGGTGACGACCCTGGTGCGGACGAAGCTCGCGCAGGGGTGGGACTGGCTCGAGGAGATGCTCACCGGGCGGTACCACGCGACCTACGGGCTGGCGGTGACGCGGATCCTCATCGGCCTCACCGGGCTCGGCCTCATCCTCACGAACTTCAGCGCGCGGCATTACACCTTCGGTGTGGGATCGGCCTGGAACGGCGAGATCGCCGAACCGAAGAGCGACTTCCCGAACATCTGGCTGTTCTCCCTCTTCCACCGGGCGGTGACTGTGCCGCCGCTGTTCACCGCGATGATGATCGGACTTGCGCTGCTGGCGATCGTCATCATCCTCGGCTGGCGCACGCGCATCGTCCTGCCCTTCTACCTCGTGCTGTGGGTGAGCTTCATCGAGCTCAACGACGGGGCGGGGGATCAGGGCGACAATGCCTACCGGATCTTCATGATCGCCCTGCTCTTCGCCGATACGACCCGCCGGTGGTCCCTCGATGCCAGGCGGCGGGCGAGGAACCCGGAATTCCCGGACCACGACGGCGGTCAGTGGCGCTGGGCGCTCATCATGGCCCACAATCTGGCGATCGTCGTGCTCGCGTTCCAGGTGTGCGCGATCTACATGTCGGGTGGTCTGTACAAGGCCGGAGGTGAAGCCTGGCAGCACGGTTTCGCCGTGTACAACCCGCTGCACACTCAGCAGTTCGGCACGTGGCCGGTGCTGTCGGACCTGATGACGGCGTGGGGGCCGATGGTCGTGGCGATCTCGTGGGGATCGATCCTCTTCCAGTGCGCCTTCCCGTTCATGCTCTTCAACCGCTACACCCGCATCATCGCGCTGCTGGGCATCCTGTCCTTCCATTTGGGCATCGCGCTGCTCATGGGCCTGCCGTGGTTCTCGCTGACGATGATCGCCGTCGATGCGATCTTCATCCGCGACCGTTCATTCGCGAAGGTCAGCGCCTACCTGCGGCACTGGTGGACGTCATCGGCGCCGCGGGATGCTGGTGGGGCTAGTGACACTGGTGGCGGCTCGGGTGCTGCCAAGGGCGGGTCTGCGAAGACTCGTACGCGGTCGTCCGCAGGCTCTCGCGGCAAGTAACCGTCGCGCATAGCACTCAGCAACCGGCAGATGCTGAAATGGGACACCCTGCTCTGAAATGCCCACCGAAGAAAGTGAGCGATCCAGAGCAGGGTGTCCCATTTCTGTGCTGTGCCGCGCTGCGGTCAGCGAAACAGCCCAGTCTGAGTTGGAAAGCCCATGCTTGAACATGTGCTTTCCAACTCAGACTGGGCTGAACCCGCGTGACCGGGAGCCTTACCGCTTGGGGCGCAGCACCAGGCCAGTGGCCTCGGGATCCTCGGGCAGGTCGACGACCACGGTGTCCCCGTCGACGATGTCGCCGGCCAGCAGGGCGCGGGCCAGTTTGTCGCCGATCTCGCGCTGGACCAGCCTGCGCAGCGGCCGGGCACCGAACGCCGGATCGTAGCCTTCGCGGGCCAACCAGTCCTCGGCACCCTGTGTGACCTCGAGCGAGATCCGGCGGTCGGAGAGCCTGCGCGACATGTGCGCGATCTGCAGATCGACGATCGACGCGAGCTCGGTTTGGCTGAGTGCGTCGAACAGCACGATGTCGTCGAGCCGGTTGAGGAACTCGGGCTTGAACGTCGAATGCACGACATCAAGCACCTTGGACCTCTGCTCCTCGGTCGACAGGTTCGTGTCGACGAGGAACTGCGAACCGAGGTTCGAAGTCAGGATCAGGATGGTGTTCCTGAAGTCGACCGTACGGCCCTGACCATCGGTGAGGCGGCCGTCATCGAGGACCTGCAGCAGGATGTCGAAGACGGACGGGTGCGCCTTCTCCACCTCGTCGAGCAGGACGACGGAGTACGGACGACGGCGGACCGCTTCGGTGAGCTGGCCGCCCTCGTCGTATCCGACGTAGCCCGGAGGGGCACCGACGAGGCGGGACACGGTGTGCTTCTCACCGTATTCGCTCATATCGATCCTGATCAGGGCCTTCTCATCGTCGAAGAGGAAGTCCGCCAGCGACTTCGCGAGCTCCGTCTTACCCACACCGGTGGGCCCGAGGAACAGGAACGAACCGGTCGGACGGTCGGGGTCGGCGACACCCGCACGCGAACGGCGGATGGCGTCGGAGACCGCGGCGACAGCGTTCTTCTGACCGATGAGGCGCTCACCGAGGATGTTCTCGGCTTCGAGCAGCTTCTCGACCTCACCTTGGACGAGGCGTCCTGCGGGGATGCCCGTCCAGGAGGAGACCACCTCGGCGATATCGCTGCTCGAGACCTTGTCCGAGACCATCGGATCCGAGGTCTGACCGGCTTCGGCCTGAGCCTCTGCTGCTTCGGCTTCGGCGATCTCCTTCTGCACGGCGGGGATCTCCCCGTAGAGCAGGCGGGATGCGGTCTCGAGGTCCGTGTCGCGCTGAGCCTTCTCGGCCTGCGAGCGCAGTTCGTCGAGCTTCGTCTTCAGCTCACCGACCCGGTTGAGGCCGGCACGCTGGGACTCCCACGTCGCTTCGAGCGAACGCAACTCCTCCTCTTTGTCGGCGAGGTCGGCGCGCAGGGCGGTCAGGCGCTCGGCCGATGCGGAATCGTTCTCCTTCGACAGGGCCATTTCCTCCATCTTCAGGCGGTCCACGGCGCGGCGGAGCTCATCGATCTCGACCGGAGCCGAGTCGATCTCCATCCGCAGGCGGGAGGCCGCCTCGTCGACGAGGTCGATGGCCTTGTCCGGCAGCTGCCTGCCGGTGATGTACCGGTCCGACATCGTCGCCGCGGCCACCAGCGCGCTGTCACTGATCGAGACCTTGTGGTGCGCCTCGTAGCGTTCCTTGAGCCCGCGGAGGATCGCGATCGTGTCCTCGACGCTGGGCTCTCCGACGAACACCTGCTGGAACCTGCGCTCAAGGGCGGGGTCCTTTTCGATGTTCTCGCGGTACTCGTCCAGGGTCGTGGCGCCGATCATCCGCAGCTCGCCGCGGGCGAGCATCGGCTTGAGCATATTGCCCGCGTCCATCGAGGAGTCCCCGCCGGCGCCGGCTCCGACGATCGTGTGGAGCTCGTCGATGAAGGTGATGATCTGCCCGTCGGAGTTCTTGATCTCCTCGAGCACGGCCTTGAGCCGCTCCTCGAACTCGCCGCGGTACTTCGCGCCGGCGACCATGGCGGACAGGTCGAGGCTGATCAGCGTCTTGTCCCGCAGCGATTCGGGCACGTCTCCGGCCACGATCCGCTGGGCCAGGCCCTCGACGACGGCGGTCTTGCCGACGCCGGGATCACCGATGAGGACGGGGTTGTTCTTCGTCCTGCGCGAGAGCACCTGGACGACGCGGCGCACTTCCTTGTCGCGGCCGATCACCGGGTCGAGCTTGCCTTCGCGGGCGGCGGCGGTAAGGTCGACGCCGAACTTCTCCAGCGACTGCATGGTCTCCTCGGGGTTCTCCGAAGTGACCTTCTTGCCTCCGCGCAGTTCGGGCAGGGCCGCAAGCAGTGCGTCCCGGTTCGCCCCATTCGCGCGCAGCGTCTCGCCGGCGCCGTCATCTCCGGCCGCCGCTGCGAGCAGCAGGTGCTCGGTCGAAACGAACTGATCGCCCAGGGAGGTCATCTCCTCCTGCGCGAGGTTCATCATCTCGAGTCCGGCGCGGGACAGGCCTGGCTGGCTGACCGAAGATCCGCTGACCGTGGGGAACCTGTCGATCACTGCTTCAATCGCGGTGAGCACCGACTGTGGGTCGGCGCCGACCTTCGTCAGCAGGGCCGAGGCCAGGGAGTCGGGCTGCTTGAGCAGCGCGGCCACGAGGTGGGCCGGTTCGATCTGGTTGTTGTGCCGGGCGACGACGTCGTTGACCGCAGTCTGCAGCGCCTCCCGGGATTTGGTTGTCATCTGTGCGTCCATCTGCGCATCTCCTTCTTTCAATTCTGGGCTGATTTGAACTCTCGCCGAGAACAACATCGACAAAGTTGAGTCTATTCCGCTCAACTTTGAATTTCCAGAGGAATCTTCGTCGAAACATTCCGCCCGGATGCGTGCCCCTGCCCCACCGGGACCGGCCCGGAGACCCAGCCGGGACCGGCCCGTTCCTACCGGGTGATGACCGACTGGAGGTCGAAGCGGTGGAGCACCTTGTCCGCAACCTCCGGATCGGTGCCGCGCTCACGACGGGCCTTGAGCACCTCGGCGCGAGCGGACTGCATGGCCTTCTTCTGCACGGCCAACGTCTGCTCCCGGTGTTCCTTGAAAGCCATCGCCTGCTCCGAACTCGCCTGGTCATCGGTGGTTCCGCTGAGCTGATCGTGCAGGACTTTGAACCTCGCGCGCAGTGGTTCGATGATGTCGTCGGGCAGGCTGTGTCATCGTTCTTGATCTCGCGCATCGCGGCCTTGTAGGCGCGCAGTGCGATGTCCCTGGTCGCCTGATGTTCCTTCTCCGCTTCGTCGTCGATGCCGAGGGCGGCGACGACCACGACGGCGATGAAGCCGCCGACGAGCAGCGCTCGCCCGAGGTCGGCATGCTCGGATTCGACGATGAGACGCAGATCGAGGCCGATGAGTCCGAAGGCGATTCCGGTGATGAGCATCTCGAGGACCTGCCACGTCGAATTCTGCGTCACCCGCTCCGCCGAGTTCCCCTCGACATCGCGGCGCCGCACTTCGAGAGCGGCCACGACGACGGCGATGACCCCGCTGGCGTGGAAGTGCTCGGCCACGAGGTAGACGCCGAAGGGCAGGACGAGCATCAGGGAGGACCGAGCGATCGTGTGATCGATCTTCTCCATCACCCACCAGGCGGCGAAGGACAGGACCAGACCGACGAGGATCGCCACGACGGCGAAGACGGCGAACGACACGGCCAGATCGGCAAAGTCCACTTCGGTACCGGCCAATACCGCGGCCATCGCAGTCTGGAAGATGACGAGGGAGGCGGCATCGTTGAACAGGCCTTCGCTCTGCAGGGTCGACATGATGCGGCGGGGGATCGACACGGTGCTGGCCACGGCTTCGACAGCGACCGGGTCGGGTGGGGCGAGCATCGCGCCGAGCGCGATGGCTGCGGCGATCGTGATTCCGGGGATGAGGAAGACCGCGGAACCGGCGACGGCGGCCACGGTCACCCCGACCAGGGCCACGGAAGCTTGAGCTTCTGCCCCACACCGACCACCACCGAGGTGGCGGCACCGAATCCGATGATCATCAGCAGTGTGGTCATGCCAGTCCTTCCGTGCCGCTCCCCTCGGGGCGGACGGGTCCGGAGGCGGGCGGAAATCGTCGGAGCAGATTCCGCGCCGGGCCCGGTGGCCTTTGGCAGAATGAGGCTATGTCGGAATCAATTGTATTCGTCCACCTCGACGACGGGGTCGCATCCGTGACGATCAATCGGCCATCCACGCGCAACGCGCTGTCGCTTAAGGTGATGGAATCCCTCATCGACACCCTCACCGAGGTGGCCGACCGCACCGATGTGCGCGCAGTCATCTTGTCGACCGCCGGCCATGTGTTCAGCTCCGGTCATGACCTCACCGAGATCCGCGGGGCGGATCTGGAGACGCAGCAGGTCACGTTCGATGTCTGTGCGCGGCTGATGCAGCTGATCCGATCCGTCCCACAGCCGGTGATCGCGCAGGTGCAGGGCGTGGCCACGGCGGCGGGCTGCCAGCTGGCGGCGACCTGCGATCTGGCCGTCGCCGCCGAATCCGCCAGGTTCGCGACGCCGGGGGTGAAGATCGGGCTGTTCTGCTCGACGCCGATGGTGGCACTGTCGCGTGCGGTGCCGGCGAAGCAGGCGATGCGGATGCTGCTGACCGGTGATTTCGTGACCGCCGAGGATGCGCTGAGGTTCGGTCTCGTCTCGGATGTCGTCGCCGATGCCGATCTGGAGTCGGCCACCGTGGAATTGGCTCGCAAGGTCGCGTCCGCCTCGTCGGCTACAGTTGCCCTAGGAAAGGCTGCGTTCTACGAACAGCGGGAACTGCCTGTGGCCGATGCCTATGCGCGGATGTCGCAGGTGATGGCGGACAACGCCGTCGCGGCCGATGCGCAGGAGGGGATCGATGCCTTCCTGAACAAGAGGGAACCGCAGTGGCAGCACCGCCGCTGAGGCGGAGGGTGTGACGATGAGAAGGGGACCGTCGTGTCGGTGATAGTGACCGGAGCCAGCGGCTTCATCGGTGGTGCCATTGCCCGGGCGCTCGCCAATCGGGACGAAACGGTCTATGCCCTGTGCCGGAGAGACCCCGAGATCCCCGGGGTGAACTTCCAACACTGGGACATCACGGAACCCGCTCCCGCGTCGGTGACCTCGTTGGCCAAGAGCGTGACTTCGGTCTTCCACTGTGCCGGAATCTCTTCGGTCAGCGCCGATGACGACGATCTCTACGCCGTGAAGGTGACGGGCACGCGTCATGTCCTCGACGCCTTCCCGGTCGCCCGGATCGTCCACCTGTCCTCGACGACGGTGTACTCCGAGACCGAACCCCACACCGAGCTGTGGGAGGAGGCCGGGCCGAAGGACCCCAGCGAATTCGCCGACGCCTACTCCCGCACTCACGCCCTCGCCGAGCAGCTTGTCATGAGGATCCGCCCCGATGCCGCGATTCTGCGGCCCGCGTCGGTCTACGGTCCGGGGGAGACGATGCTCATGCCGTTCCTGGCGAGGCTGGCCAAGAAGGGTGTGCTGCGGCTGCCCGGCGGCGGTCGGCAGAAGCTCACCCTGACGCATGTCGACAATGTGGTGCGGGCCGCTCTCGCCTGCCTCGACGTGCCGTCGGCGGCGGGACCCTTCAATATCGGCGACCCGATTCCGTACCGGCTCAAAGAGGCGATCGTCACGCACTTCGCGCGGATGGGCTACGACCAGGTCGTCATCGAAGGCGTGGCCAAGGACAAGGCGCTGGTCGCGGCGAAGCTCGGACTCAAGATCAAGGGCGTGTTCAAGCGCGGGGACCAAGCGAAGCTCTTCCTCGTCAAGTACCTGCAGTCCGATCGGACGTACAACCTGTCGCGGCAGCAGCGGGTGCTCGGCATCTCGACTACACAACACCTCATTCCGTCCCGCCTGCAGTAGGACGCTGGGGCCCAGCCACCAGGTTCAGCGCTTCAGTCGGACATCAGGGGTAGAGCAATCCACCGGACCCGGCGACTGAGGGGCTTACCGCTTGAGGCCGTGCTGGGCGGCGACGATTTTCGATACAAGCTCGCGCGAGAGCGCACGCCCCAGAAGGAACGGCAGCGGTGCTCTGCTGCCGACGGCATAGAATTCTCGCGGCCTCGGCGCGATGATCGCATCGACGATCGTGGCCGCGACCTTCTCAGCAGGGATGCCTCCGCGCTCGTTGGCGTCGAGATGCTGGAGCATCGTCGTCACGTCCTGCGTAAAGGGCGACCCCTCGTCGAGGTACTTCGTCCGTCGCAGCCCGATACCTGTGGCGATCGATCCCGGTTCGACGGTGCTCACCCATACGCCGAAGGGTGAGAGCTCCTGCCGAGCCGCCGTGGCGAAAGCGCGCAGAGCCGCCTTCGCCGCAGAATACGAACTGCGGTGGGCCAAAGGGAAGCTGGCGAGCATCGACCCGACCATGATGATGCGTCCCGCCCGCCGCGCACGCATTCCGGGCAGAACGAGCTGGCTCAAGCGAACCGGCCCGAACACATTCGTGCGGAAGAGCCGTTCGATCGCCTCGGCCGGCAGCTCTTCGAAGGGACCCGACTGGCTCTCCCCGGCATTGTTGATGAGCACATCGATGCTCTCGAGCAGACCGCGCCCGTCGAGCTCTGCGGCCAGTCGGTCGGGGCCATCCGGGTCGGCGAGGTCCAGCGGAAGATAACTGACGCCGGGGATCCGGTCGGCAGGGCAGATGTGGTCCGGGTTCCGGCTGGTTGCCAGCACCGTGCAGCCTTTCGCCGCCAGCGCCTCGGCGACGGCTCTGCCGATTCCCGAGGTGCCGCCGGTGACTAAGATGGTGAGGGCTGTACGCTTGCTGCCGGTCACGAGTGGCCTGCTTCGCCTTGTGCAGACCCGCTTTCCGGTTGCGCAGATGTCACCGCACGACCCTCCTGTCCGGCTGCGGCACGGCCGGCGCGCAGGCCGGAGAAGATGCACCCGCCGAGGAACGTTCCCTCGAGCGCGTTGTACCCGTGCATTCCGCCGCCCCCGAAACCGGTGACCTCGCCGGCGGCGTAGAGGCCCGGGATCGGTGTGTTCGAGTCTGTGCCACCTGCGCTGTCACCAGTGACGGCTCCCGCCAGCACCTGCCCGTCGAGGTTCGTCTCCAGTCCGCCGAGGGTCTTGCGTGAAAGCAGGCTCAGACGCACAGCGATGAGCGGACCGTGTCCCGGGTCGAGGATCTTGTGCGGTTTGACCGCACGCACGATCTTGTCGCCCAGATAGGACCGCGCATTGTGGATGGCCTGGACCTGCGCGTCCTTCGAGAACGCATGCTCGGTCTGCCGATCCCGCTGCCGGATCTGTGCGATGAGGTGGTCGTGGTCGATGATCGGTCCGCGGGAGCGTTCATTCATTCCCGCGACCAGTTCCTCGGTCGTGTCTGCCACGACGAAGTCGGAGCCGTACTTCTTGAAAGCCTCGATCGGCCCCGGCGCATCGGAGGAGCGAACCCGATCGAGCGTGATCCGAATGTCCTTCTCCGTGAGGTCCGGATTCTGCTCCGAACCGGAGAGCGCGAATTCCTTGCGGATGATCGACTCGTTGAGCACGAACCACGAATAGTCGTGCCCGGTCTCAAGGATCGTGCGCATCGTCCGATTCGTATCGAAGCCGGGATAGTTCGGCGCAGGGAACCGATTGCCCTCGGCATCGAACCACATCGACGACGGCCCCGGAATGATGCGGATCCCGTGCCCCGGCCAGATCGGGTTCCAGTTCTCGATGCCCTCCGTATACGCCCAGATCCGGTCCCGGTTGATGAGGCTGGCTCCGGCAACCTCGGCGATCTGCAGCATCCGGCCGTCCACATGAGCGGGCACTCCGGCGAGCATCGTGTCCGGGAACTCGCCGAGGCGGTCGACCGGCCAGTACTTCTTCATCAGTTCGAAATTGTGTCCGATGCCGCCGGTGGTGACGATGACGGCGGGTGCTCGGAGTTCGAAGTCGGCGAGTTCGTCGCGGTTCGATTCGACTCCGCGGGCGGTGTGGCTGGGTGCGAGTGTCCGCCCGCGGACCCCGACGGCGGCCCCATCCTCGGTGATGAGTTCGTCGACGCGGTGACGGAAGGCGAACTCGACGAGTCCGGCGGCCTCCGCGGTCTCGACGGGTTCGCGGAAGACCCGGACCACCTCGGGGCCGGTGCCCCAGGTGAGGTGGAACCGCGGCACGGAATTGCCGTGTTCACCCGCACCGGAGCCTCCCCGTTCGGCCCACCCGACGATCGGTGTCAGGCGTAAGCCGAGGTCGCGCAGGTACTGGCGCTTCTCCCCGGCGGCGAACTCGAGGTAGGCCTCCGCCCATTTCCGGGGCCAATGATCGTCCTCCCGGTCGAATCCCGCCGAGGTGGCCCAGTCGTCCTTGGCGAGTTCGAGCGAATCGTGGATGCGCAGTCGCCGCTGTTCGGGGGAGTCGATGAGGAAGAGTCCGCCGAGGGACCAGAACGCCTGTCCGCCGAGGTTGGCGCGGTTCTCCTGGTCGAGGATGAGCACGCGTTTGCCGGCCTGGATGAGTTCGTGGGCGGCGACGAGACCGGCGAGTCCAGCCCCGACGACGATCGCATCGGGAAAGCGGCGATCCGGGGCGGAATGATCACCGGGTCCGGCGCTGTCTCTGCCGTCACCAGGTGCGTGGGACGAGCCCGTGCTGTCTAAAGAACCCATCGTCGACTCCTCTGTCGTCTCTGTCAGCTGGTGAACCGATGTTAAGTGTGCGCATATTGTCCGGAACGGGCCGTGTTCTGACAATCTGCGCACACTTACTTACCAGTAGACCTCAGTATTGCAGACGTTCCCGGTGTGAAGAGGCACAGGCGGTCCGCAGTCAGGCGCAATTTCGGCCAGCGTCCATCAGCCTTCGAGGGTGCGTTCCAGCCAGTCGGCGGCTGCGGCGAAGGACTCGTCCGTCGTCGTCGGGTCGACCGGCACCACTGCTCCGTCGGAGCTCGGGTAGCTACCGAGGAAGTGCAGCTTGAGGGCCGCCCGGTGGACACCCTGCAGGGCCTCGGCCATCCGTGCCTCATGGATGTGTCCGAGCAGGTCGATCGAGAACTGGTAGAGGCCCAGCCCGTCACCGGTGGGACGGGATTCGATGCGGGACATGTTCACCCCGCGGCTGGAGAACTGTTCGAGCAGTTCGAGCAGCGAACCCGCCCGGTCCGAACGCAGGGCCGCGACGATGGTCGTCTTGTCGGCACCGGTGGGAGCGGGCAGAGGGCCCGGGCGGGTGACCACGACGAATCGGGTGACGGCGTCTTTGCGGTCGCCGATGTCCTCGGCGACGACTTCGAGTCCATAGCGCTGGGCGGCCAGCGCCGGGCAGACGGCAGCCATATGGTCACCGGCATCATTGGCCAGATCCCGGGCGGCAGCGGCAGTCGAGGAGGTCGGCAGGTAGACGGCTTCGGGGAAGTTCTCGTTCATGAACGCCCGCACCTGTGCCTCGCCGTGCGGGTGCGAACCGAAGGAGGAGATCTCCTCCCTGGTGGTGCCGGGTTTCACGGCGAGGACGAAGCGGACGGGCACGACCACCTCGGCGATGATCTGCAGGCGCCCGTTCTCGGTGAGCGCATCGATCGTGGCGGGCACTCCGCCTTCCAGCGAGTTCTCGACCGGCACGACCGCGGCATCGCAGTCTCCCTCGAGCACCGCGTCGAGTGCCGAGGGGGCGTTGCGCATCGGATGCGTCGTGGCCTCGGCGCGCAGGTTCCGGGAGTCGAGGAAGCTGAGCAGGGCCGCCTCGGTGAAGGTGGCCTCAGGGCCGAGGTAGGCGAAACGGTTGAGGCTCACTTGCCGGTCTCCTTCTGGTTACGGTTCCGCTTCGCGCGGAGGCGGCGGACGAGGATCGCGCGGGCGACGTCGCGGTACTGCGCGGCACGGTGCAGCTGGGCCTTGAGATCGCGCCCGGTGACGCGGTGGTGGAGGTCGCATTCGACCTCTTCGACGCGCAGTCCGGCACCCACGACGTCGATGGTCATGGCCGCCTCGACGCCCCATCCGGCGGCGAAGGGAAGGGCCGCATCGAAGGCCTCCCTCGACAGGCAGCGCATTCCCGACAGGGGCTGGGTGGCGTCGAATCCGGAGAGTTCGGCGATGCCCTTCTTCGCCAGTCCGACGACGAAGCCGAAGCCTCCGCCCTTGCGTTTCTGCGCGGGCAGGATCGCGATCGTCATGTCCGCCCGACCGGCGAGCACGGGCTCGGCCAGGGGAGCGGTACCCACGGCAGAGTCCTCGAGGTCGCCGTCGATGAACAGCAGCGCCCGGTGGTGCGGGTCGACGCCCGGGTCCGCATCGGAGATCTCCCGATTGCGCACAGCGAAGGCCCCGGTCATCATGGCCGCGGCCTTGCCCTTGTTCTTCGGGTGGGTGATGACCTCGGCGCCGGCCCGGCGAGCCAGGGTGCCCGTGTCATCGGCCGATCCGTCGTCGACGACGAGGACCATGTCGACCCCGGGGATCCGCTTGGCCGCAGCGACGGTGGCACCGATCCGCTGGGATTCGTTCATCGCGGGGATGATGGCGGCGACCGCCTCGGGGGCGGGGTGCGGCTGTGCGCTCATGTCGGTTCTCCTGTCCGTCACCGGCACCGAGGCGGGACACCGTTTCCGGGGCCCGCCTCGGTGATGGGGTGGTGACGGATATCAGTGGATGGTCAGCTGGCGGGACACGATGCCCGAGCGGACGCGGCGGGCCTCGGTGCTCATCGGCTCGGTCGTGTTCAGCGCCTCGTCGAGGCGTTTGCCGAATGTGGTGATGGGCTCTTCGACGTCGTCGACCTGGGTGCCGAACTCGAGTTCCCAGACGGGGACGATAATGCCGTGGGCGCGGAAGTAGCCGAGGAAGGTGCCGATTCCGCCGAGGTCGTTGGCGTTCTCGGCCTGCAGGCGGGCCATCGCATCGACGACGCGGTCTTCGCCTTCGGGGCGGGCCCAGCGGACGTAGGTGCGGCCGGACATCTCGGTCCAGTAGGCGGAGTCGACGGAGGCGAGCTTCTCGGTCGGGGCCACGGAGTCGTTGGCCTGCTGGAGGGCGGCGGCGACGTCGGCATCGGATTCGGCTTCGGGCAGGGCCCAGTAGTCGAAGTTCTCGAGCACGCGGACGTCGAACGGATGGGAGGTGTCGAGGATGTCCTGCAGGCGGGGGCCCTCACCGGGTTCGGTCGTCGCTTCGATGGAGGTGCCGGGTTCGGCGGCGACGGCGGCCAAGAGCCCGCGGGCGACATCGCGCGAGGCGTCGGTCGAGGACACAGGCACCTGCATTCCGGCCAGGATCTCACCGTCGTCGCGGCGCCAGGCCTGCCATGCGGCGGGCAGCAGGGACGTGATGGTCACTTCGTGGCCGCCGTATTCCTCGGTGAGCTTCGCGGTTGCGGTGGCCGCGGGCACGAGCTCACGCAGGCAGATGAGGTCGGCTTCGAACGGCAGGTCCGCGAACGGACGCGCGACGAATGCCGTGGCCTGCGCCCTGGCGAGGCGTTTGGCGATGAGTTCTTCCTTGGAGCGCTTCGACTTCTTTCCCATGGGACGCAAGTCTAGTCGGTGGAGCGCGTGCCAGGCTGTTGGGTTCGCAGGCGTGCCTGTGGCGGCGGGGTCAGAGGCATCGAATGTGACTGAGCACAGTCTGTCCGAGCCGATGCGGGGCCGTTCAGCTCTCGTGGCCGACGGGGATGAAGTAGCGCGTGGTGTTCGACTCGTCCATCCGCACCTGCAGCTTGTCGCCGGGATGGGGGAAGGTCGAGCGCTCCGGATTGTCGGGAGTCAGCCCGAGTGTCTCGAGCCGGATGATGCCGTGGCGGCCCACCTCGTCGGCGGCGAGGACATAGGAGTGGTTGAGCTCGCGGATGGTGACCTCGATGGCCGGATCGGTCGGTTCGTCCGCCTCGGCGAAGGCTCGCGGAGGGGCGGAATTGCCCATGCCCAGATACGCGCCGACGTCATCGGCGATGTAGCCGGCCACGGAATCGGCCTGCGCCATGAGTCCGGCGAGGATGACCGACAGCCGCTCCTGCTGGGGATCGGATTTCAGGGCCTGGCCGGGTTTGAACAGCTGCTCCTCGGCCAGCACGCACCACGCGTCCTGCATGATCGTGCGCAGCTGGAGTTCGACGAGGACGGAGGGTTCGGAGTCGAAGGGGACCTCGACGATGAGGTGGCGGCCGCGGTATCCCGAGGGCTTCGGGGTCGCGGAGTAGTCGCGCACCTCGGCGATGGAGAGGTTCGTATCGTCACTCACCTCGGTGAGCAGATCCCACAGGGCCGACTGTTCGCGTTCGGTGCGGCAGATGACGCGGGCCCCGACGACATCGATGACCTGATTCTCGACCTCGACGGATTCGTGGATCTCGTCATTGGCATCGGCGAGCTTGCGGCGCAGCTTCTCGCCCGTGCGCAGCCGATCCTTGATCCGACCGTCGACGACGCGGATTCGGTCCCCGGAGAGCAGAGCGGACGGAGCACGGACGGACTCGACCCAGTCGTTGACCGTCTCGAGGGCGGCTCTCCAGGTGGACTCACGCCGGTCGTAGGCTTCGTCGACCAATTCACGGACAGTTGCTGACATCCTCGTCACCTTCCTAGCTCCTGATTCAACTTCACCAGAAGAGAGGGGAGATGTCTATGGCTTCGACGCTGAAGTTGCGCCGGGGTGCCGAAAGGTGAGACGAGGGTGCCTCAGACGTCGTAGTCGACGATGACGGGAGCGTGGTCGGACGCTCCCTTGCCCTTGCGCTCCTCGCGGTCGATCTCGCCTGCGGTCGCGGTCTTCGCCAGTGCCTGTGAGGCGAGCTGGAAGTCGATGCGCATGCCCTGCTTCTTCGGGAACCGCAGCTTCTGGTAGTCCCAGAAGGTAAAGACGCCGGGGCCGGGCGTGAACTGTCGAGTGACTTCGGACAGTCCCGCGCCAAGCAGTTCGTCGAAGGCGGCGCGTTCGGCATCGGAGACGTGGGTGGCGCCGTCGAACTCGGCCATATCCCAGACGTCCTCATCGAGCGGGGCGACGTTGAAGTCACCGCAGAGGACGAGCTTCTTCTCCGGTTCGGCACTGAGCTGGGCGGCGATATCGGCCGTCAGCGCCTTGTACCAGTCGAGCTTGTACGCGTAATGCGGGTGGTCGAGTTCGCGGCCATTGGGCACATAGAGCGAGTAGACGCGCACATCGTTGCAGGTCACCGACAGCGCCCGGGCTTCGACGACGGGATCTTCCGAGCCGAAGACAGGGATGTCCGTGAACCCGATCTCGGTGTCGGCCAGTCCGACGCGCGAGGCGATGGCCACCCCGTTCCACTGGTTGAGGCCGTGATAGCTGACCTCGTATCCGCGCTCGGTGAACAGCTCCTCGGGAAACTGGGCATCCTTGCACTTGAGTTCCTGGATGGCCAGGACATCGACATCAGAACGATCCAGCCAGGCCCCGATGCGGTCGTGGCGGGCACGGATCGAGTTCACATTCCACGTAGCGATTCTCACCCTCCCACCCTAAGCCGTCCGCGCCGGAGGTGAAAGCGGGGTGCGTGCGGCTGCCGGTGGGCCGCCTCGGCGTGCTTATGCCGGAGCAACACAGCCGCTTATGCCGGAGCCGTGTGGAAGGGGGCGTGCCCAGCCCCTGCGTCGAGCGGACCCTCTCGGCTCGATAAGCTGGGACCATGCCTGAAGCTCCCAACGAACACCTCGGCCACGACGGGGCCGCCTACCCGGACTCCTACTATGTGCGCCTGTCAGAGGACCGCCTCGTCTCGACCCTGCACAGTCAGGGAGCGTGGCAGCCCGGCGAGCAGCACCTCGCGCCTGCCTCGGGGATCGTGCTCGCCGAGATCGAGCGGCGGCTGCCCAGCGACAAGCTCATCTCCCGAGTGACCTTCGACGTGCTCGGCGTCATTCACTCCGGCGAGTTCACGATCGACGTCAACGTCATCCGTCCGGGACGGACCATCGAACTCGTCGAAGCACAGATGCGCCATGGTCAGCGCACCAGCGTGACCGCGCGGGTGTGGCGTCTGCAGGCCTCCGACACCGAGGAGGTAGCCGGCGACGAATGGCAGGCGATGCCACCGGTGTCCGAAGTGCCCGAGGCTCCTTTCACCGGTCGTTGGGGCGGCGGCTACATCGCGTCGCTCGAGGGCCGGCAGGGCGCGGACGCCCACCCCGGATACGCACAGTCCTGGGTGCGCAGCCCCTATCCTCTCGTCGATGGTGAGATCGACCCGCCGACCGCAGCCTTCGTCAAGTTCGTTGATACGGCCAACGGTCTTGCCGTCCGCGAGAATCCGAAGACGACGTTCTTCCCGAACGTCGACCTCTCCATCCACCTCACGCGCGTTCCCGAGCCCGGCTGGGTCGGCTTCGACACCAGGGTCGCCTTCGGGCCGACCGGGCTGGGGCAGACGACGAGCGTGCTCAGCGACGCCGGCGGACCCATCGGCACTGCGGTGCAGTCACTGACCGTGCGCAGAGGACAAGGCGCGGTATGAATCGCGAGGTCCCGCCCCCGCAGCGCAGCGAGACGTCCCGAACCCGGGACGGATCCTCGCCGAGGCGGGACCCGAGTCCCCGGCCGCGTGCCCTTATCACCGGGGCGAGTTCCGGGCTGGGACGCGGCTATGCCCGCACCCTGGCCACCGAAGGCTACGACCTCGTCCTGGTCGCCAGGAACGAAGCCCGACTGAGTGAGCTGGCCGACCAGCTGCAGACCACGCAGAACATCCGCGCCGAGGTGGCCGTGGCGGATCTGTCCGACCGTGACGGGATCGACTCGGTCGTCGAGATCATCGCGACGCAGCCGATCGATGTGCTCATCAACAACGCGGGCTTCGGTCTGCGCGGGACGCTGCTGGACACCGATATCGCCGAGCTCGACGAACAGGATCGGGTGCTCACCGGGGCGGTGAGGGAGCTGTCGCTGGCTTCGGCCAAGCGCATGCAGTCCCGCGTTCGCGGAGGAATCGTCAACGTCTCCTCGCTGGCGGCGGTGACGACGATGGGACAGTACGCCGCTTCGAAGGCGTCGACTCTGATCTTCACTGAGGCGCTCGCCGGCGAACTCAGGGACAGCCCGGTGACGGTCACGGCCGTTCTGCCCGGATTCATCCGGACGGAATTCCACAGCCGCCTCGGCGTGGAGCGTCCCGGACCTGGTCTGATCTGGCTCAGCGTCGATCAGGTGGTGCGGGAATCGCTGCGTGATGCACGGGCGGGAAAGGTCGTCTCGGTTCCGGGGTGGGGATATCGGTTGGCCGCGCTCGTGGCTCCCGTGGTGCCGCGTCCGCTCATGCGCTGGGGATCGACTGGATTCTCCTTCGCCCGCACTCACAGGATGTGACCTATATGCAATTCTGGGCGAGCCCGACAGTATTGAGTTGAGGATTGAACTACCTGAAGATGAGCCTGTGACCAGGGGTTTTATTCTGATCGCTTCTATGCTATAGGGCTCGACAGGGTTCAAGACGGGACGTGAGATTCTTTACAAGCGCTACGAAAGTGTGGTCAAATTAATGATGTCCGCCCGGTGGGGATCGGGTGGACATAACGGACGTATGGGGATGCGTCCGGGTACTCGAGGGGAGTGCTGCGAGGACCCCGGGATGTCGCGATTACGCGCCCCGGGGTTCTTGTCATTCACCGCAGTGTTTCGCGACCGCCCGCCTGACTTCAGGTCACTATCGGACATCCGAACTCGAATCTAGGTCACTATCGGATACTTCTGCGTGCGAAAAGTATCCGATAGTGACCTAGATTCGGTGGCCGCATCCGATGGTGACCTCGCCGCTGCCTGCTGCTAAAGCAGAAACTGCAGCTGCCGGCTTCTGCCGACTGCGGCGCTCTTGGATGGCGGCCGGTTACTGCACGCTGACGCTGCGTTGGCGGCGCGAGCGCGTGCGGGCGACGCCGACCTCGAGGGCCACCGCGCTCAGCGGGGCACCGAGCGCCACCGAGGCATTGCCGGCGGCGCGCTCGGCGACTTCGGCGATGACGGTATCGATGTCGGCGCGTTCATCGGCATCGACATGGATGAGCGGCTCCGGACTCCGCGCGGTGCCCCGCAGGATCACCTGGGCATCCGAGACCCCGTCGGTGGATTCGAGGTCGGCGGCGACCGCCCGCGCTGCGGATCGACGTCACCGTCGAGGACGTATTCGTCGACGAGGAGGCCGCCGATGGCTGAGAAGCCGATGGCTGAGAGCGAGACCGTCCGCGGGTTCGACGAGTCGGCCGTCTCGGCCCGCGTGACCGAGTCCGTCACCGGAGTAGACGGTGTTGCGGGACTGGCGCCGGGGCTGCGCGACATGATCGCCAATGCGGCCGCACGGGTGATGCGCCGCAGCACGTGAACGGCACAGAAAAAGGTGGATAGCCCATGTTTGAACCTGGGCTATCCACCTTTTTCTGTGCCGTTGCCGACGGGTCAGGCGGCCTTGGACTTCGAGCGTCCGGTGATGAGGCCCCAGACGATGAGTACGATCAGCGAACCGCCGATGGCGCACAGCCAGGACGACAGCGAGAAGAACTTATCCATCTGGGCGCCGAAAATCATGCCGCCGAGCCAACCGCCCAGCATGGCTCCGATCACGCCGAGGATCAGTGTGGCGAAGAAGCCGCCGCCCTGCTTGCCGGGCAGGATCGCCTTGGCGACGGCTCCGGCGATGAGTCCGAGGATGAGATATGCGATGAAACCCATGTTGCTCACGTCCTTCCTGAAGGCACTTGACCGGCTGGGTTGCGCGGTGTTGTTGACACTCTACAACTCACTGTTGGCGAAAGTCTAAAGGTGTGATGATTCTTTATAGCATCGGTACAGACGCGGGCGCGACGAAATCCTCCCGCTCCAGATCTGTGCCGTCTGTCACGTCCGCATCCGCCGCCGTCGCTGAGACGGCGCTGAACGGTCGCCCGAAACCCGCGCATTAGACTGGAGACCATGACCGACAGCGCTGACACTCGCCGACTACTGCTCGACCTCATCGACGAACTCGCCGTGGTGCGCGGCAGAGTGACCCTCTCCTCCGGCAAGGAGGCCGACTACTACCTCGATCTGCGTCGGGTCACCCTCGACCACCGCTCGGCACCGCTTGTCGGCGACGTCGTCCTCGACCTCCTCGAGGCTCATGATCTGCTCGACACGGTCGACGCCGTCGGCGGTCTGACCATGGGCGCCGATCCTGTCGGCACCGCCGTCATGCACCGCTCGGTCGTGCGCGGCACCCCGCTCGACTCCTTCGTCGTCCGCAAGGAGGCGAAGAAGCACGGCATGTCGCGGCGGGTCGAAGGGCCCGATGTCGCCGGCAAGCGCGTCATCGCCGTCGAGGACACCTCGACGACGGGCGGTTCCGTGCTCACCGCCGTCGACGCGCTCAAGGAAGCCGGCGCCGAGGTGGTCGCCGTGGCCGTGGTCATGGATCGTGACACCGGCGCCAAAGAACGGGTCGAAGCCACGGGAATTCCGTATCTGACCGCGCTGACGACTGCGGATCTCGGACTCGACTGAGTCCCGCCTCGGCGAGGTGGACCTGTGAGGTGCCGCCTCGGTGAGGAACCGGCTCACCGATCACGACCTGGGACTCGACTGGCAATTCTGTCGAAATCGAGGACGTGGTTTGAAACAAGTCTCTGATTTCAACACGATAGATGAGACACTCCCCAAGAACTGTTCGATGCAAAGGATGACGCGTGCTCACACTGAAAGAGGTTTCCCTGCGCAAGGGGAAGCGGACATATCTGGACGAGGTGAGTTTCACCGCCGAGGCGGGCCGGATCACCGCAATCGTGGGAACCCGATCGGCGGGCCGCACCGAACTGGTGCGCATCATCATGGGCCTCATCTCCGCCGATGAGGGCACCATCGAACTCGAGGACTTCGTACTCGACTTCGGAGACCGACAGAATTTCGGCTATCTGCCCGCCGAACGCGGCGGATACCCGACCATGCGCGTCCTCGACCAGATCGTCTACCTCGCCCGCCTGCACGGGATCACCCTGGGCGCGGCCGAACGGAACGCGCTGACCCTGCTCGGCCACCTCGAGCTCGCCGACCGCGGCTACGCTCCGCTGAAGAACCTCTCCGGTGCCGAGATCGCCCGCGTCGACATCGCCGCAACCCTGGCTGCCGACCCCGACGTCGTCGTCATCGATGATGCCTTCGCCGGCCTCGACGCCGCCTCACTGCGTCTGGTCACATCCCTGCTGCGGGCCCACGCATCCTCGGGAGTGCCCGTCATCCTGGCCACCGACGACTGGGAGGCCGCGCAGACCTTCGCCGACGACGCCATCGTCCTGGGCCAGGGCAAGGTCACGGCCTCCGGAAGCGTCAGGAAGCTCCTCGGTGAGCCGCGGTATCAGGTAGAGACCACCGACACCGAGGCGGCCAGGTCGGCCCTGGAATCCCGCGCCGGGATCAGCGATGTGACGGTCAGCGGTGCGAAAGGAGCTGCCATCAGCTTCCGTGCCGAGGATGCGAAGACCGCCGCCTCAGCAGTGGCGGGGCTGAAGAGTGTGAAGAACTTCGACAGTGTCCGCCCGACACTGGCCGAGCAGTACAAGGAGGCTCTGTGATGGCGCGCAAAGACAATGGTGCGAATGACGAGTCCCTGGAACCGCTCGTGTCCAAGGGCACGGCCGGCGAAGGCATCGACGACCTCGGTCTGCCGGCCGACGACGATGTGATCGACGACGAGACCACCGCCGAGGAGGTCGACTCGGAGGACGAGACGACCGTCACCGGTGCAACCAAGGGATCGGCCGCCTCGGCGAAGAAAGGCACCGACGCGAAGGAGTCGGACGAGTCCGGCGCGACTGTCGGCCTCGATGACGTTCCCTTCGAGCTCGCCGAGGACACCCCCGACCCGGACGAGCTGCCGGAGACCGGACTGGTCTCGGAATTCGTCGACGTCGGCAACCGCCAGGCGGCATGGCTCGTGTCGAACCGTGAGTCCACCACCGCCATGCGCAGCCCGTACTTCCTGGTCACCGCCGCTGTGATCATCCTCGGTGTGCTGGCCGCGATCATCTCCGGAATCGTCGCCGATGTGCAGAAGGACTCGGGCACCCCGACCATGGCGATGGTCGGAGTCGGCGAGCAGGCTCAGATGTACGAACAGCAGCTGGGTGTGAAGATCACCGACGTCGACGACGCTCAGGCAGCCGAGAAGCTCGTGCGTGAGGGCAAGGTCGACGCCGCATTCATCCAGGACCCGAGCGGTCAGGGACAGCCGACGATCATCGCACTGGACAAGCAGCCCGACGCCCTGCTCGAGAAGCTCGCGCCGAAGACCGAAGCGACGCTGCTCGAGACGCCGGCCGTCGAGAGCGATGTGGCCACCCCGCTGCTGTGGGCAATGGTCGTAGTGTCGATACTCGTCGTCGCCACCCTGGGCACCGCGCTGTACCAGAACCTGCGTCTGGAGAAGCGCAACCGGATCACCGAGATCATCGCGGCCACGATTCCGCCGCGCGCCTCCGCCTCGGGCCGGATCACGGGCATGCTGACCCTGGTCATCGTCCACCTCGTGGCCGCCGCCGTCGTCACCGAGCTCGGGCTCTCGCTGTCGGGCAAGACGTCCCTGGCGTTCGCCATGCTGCCGGGCCTCGGCTGGTTCGCACTGACCCTGCTGCTCACCGCCTGGTCGGTGTTCGCGCTGCTCGTCTGGGCATCGACCGTCGTCGGAGACAAGGCGCGCGCCACCTTCGTCACGATCATCGGCGTCATCACCGTGGCCGGCGTCTTCGCCCCGGTCATCATCGGACCCACCGGGACTGTTGCGAAGGTGCTGTCGTGGACGCCGTTCACCTCGCCGCTGGGCATCGCCGGTCGCTCCTTCGCCGGTCAAGCCGAGTGGTGGGAGGGCCTCGTCGCCGCCGGCATCGCTCTGGTCGTCGCCGTCATCCTCCATGCCCTGGCCTCGGGTTCGTACGTGCGCTCGGTGCTGTCCGGAGGCGGACGCGGCGGCAAGACCGTGAAGATGAGCAAACGCGCGCAGAAAGTCGGTGCCGCCGCCTCGGCGAAGGATGCGAAGAAGTCGGACTCGACCGCCGAGTCAGCGGGCAAGGACGAGAAGTCGACGGCCGCCTCGGCGAAGGGATCCGGCACGAAGAAGTCGGACGTGAAGCCCGGCGGAGAAGTCGACGAGGGGGCGAAGTCGGCGGATGATTCCCGCGACGACAAGTGACCGATTGCGCTGAACCGCAGGTGGGGGTCGGTCCGTGGACCGGCCCCTGGCCTGTGGAAGAGCACTTCGATCCGGAGCTGCTGGCTGAAGGCGATCGGCGCAATGTCGTCGATCAGTATCGGTATTGGAAGCATGACGCGATCGTGGCCGACCTCGACGCCTCGCGGCACGACTTCCACGTCGGCGTCGAGAACTGGCAGCACGACCTCAACATCGGTTCGGTCGTGCGCACCGCCAACGCCTTCAATGCCGCAGCCGTGCACATCGTCGGCAGGCGCCGCTGGAACCGGCGCGGGGCGATGGTCACCGACAAGTACCAGCACGTCATTTACCATCCGAGCGTGGACGACCTGCTCAGCTGGTGCGCCGAGAACGACGTGCCGCTGCTGGGCATCGACAACTTCCCGGACTCCGTGCCGCTGGAGACCTACGACCTGCCCAGGCGCTGCCTGCTGCTGTTCGGTCAGGAAGGGCCGGGACTGAGCGAGGAAGCGCATCAGGCCAGTCGCGACGTACTCTCGATCGCGCAGTACGGTTCGACGCGGTCGATGAATGCCGCAGCTGCGGCCGCGATCACCATGCACTCCTGGATCCGCCGCCACGTCTACGACCAGCCCGTGAACTGAGACCGCTGCCGGCTGCGGAGGTCTCCGCATGGTTTGTGGGAAACCGGTCGGGACGCAGAGACGAAGAAGCGCCGAGGCGGCACGACGATGATCGTGCCGCCTCGGCGCTTCCGTGCTGCCGGGATCCGGCCGCCTCGGTGGGCGTTGATAGGCCCCGACGACGCAGCGCCGCACGCTCGAGGTCGAAAGTGCGGCGCCGAAGTGCCGACTGCCTCAGCTGAGGTCGGCGGCGTGGGGTTCGATGAGTCCGCCGAGTTCGGCGAGCTCCGCGGTCAGCGAATCCGAGTCGTCGAAGGTGCGGATCATGACCGTCAGGCGCTTGGCGTAGTGACCGATGGGGTATTCCATGGTCATGCCGATGCCGCCATGCATCTGGATCGACTCCTGGCTGATGTTCCGAGCAGCCCGGTCGACGATGATCTTCGCGGCGATGACGTCGCGGTGACGGTCCTTCTCGGCGCCCGGGGCCTCGGAGGCCACAGCGAGGCGAGAGTACAGAGCCATGCTGCGTGCGTACTCGAGTTCGGCGTAGAGGTCTGCGGCGCGGTGCTGCAGAGCCTGGTTCGCACCGATCGGAGCACCGAACTGCTCACGGGTCTTCAGATACTCCGCGGTCATCGTCAGCGAGGCTTCGAGTGCGCCGACTGCCTCGGCCATGATCGCGGCGTTGCCCAGGTCGAGGACCTCGGAGAGCACGGCGTTGGCGTCGGCGGCGTCGAGGCGCTGGGCGGCGGCACCGTCGAGCTTGAGGTTCGCACTGCCCAGACCATCGGCCTGACGCTGAGCCACACGGGTCAGGCCCTCGGCATCGGCGGCGACGAGGTAGAGGCCGAGTTCGCCGTTCTGCGTGGCGGTGACGATGAAGTGGTCGGCGACGTCTCCGCCGAGCACGTTGTTCTTCTCACCGGTGAGAGTGAAGCTGCCGTCGGCGCCGGAGACCTGAGTCTGCGGAGCCTCGACTGCGTAGCGCAGTCCGGGCTCGAGTGCTGCGAGAGCGAGGAAGGTCTGCCCCTCTGCCACACCGGGCAGGATGGCCTGCTTCTGCTCCTCGCTGCCGCCGAGGAGAACGGCATTGGCACCGAGGACTGCGGTAGCCAGGAACGGTTCGAGGACGAGTGCACGACCGAACGCTTCGGCGACCACGGCCACCTCGTTGAAGGTCATGTCCGCGCCGCCGTAGGACTCGGGAATCGCAAGTCCGAGCAGTCCCATCTCGGCGAAGGCCTGCCACTTCTCGCGGGAGATGCCCTCGTCGCTGCGAAGGATCTCTTCGCGCTTGGCGATGTCGTACTCGCTGCGCAGGTACTTGTTCAGTGTGCTGGCGAGTTCTTGCTGAATGTCGTTGAGTTCAAGATCCATTGTTGTCCTTCTTGGGAGATCGTGTGAGCGTCGGTATCTCAGAGACCGAGCAGTGCCTTCGAGATGATTCCGCGCTGCACCTCGGACGAACCGCCGTAGATGGTGACCTTGCGGGTGTTGAAGTAGGCGGGCAGTGCATCGACGGCGCCGTTGGGCAGGTCGGACAGACCCTGACCCTGGACGCGGTCGGAGACGAAGTCGAGTCCCTGCGGGCCGAGCACGTCGACGAGGAGTTCGGAGATGTCCTCCTGCAGCTGCGAGCCCTTGAGCTTGAGCACCGAGGAGCGCGGATCCGGCTTGTCGGATCCGGCGGCCTGAGTGGAGAGGATCCGAAGCTGGGTCATCTCGAGCGCGGTGAGTTCGGCTTCGATCTTCGTCAGACGAGCGGAGAACAGAGGATCGTCGAGCAGTGTGCCGCGAGCGGTCTTCGTCACCGCGGCATAGGCCTTGGCGCGGGCGAGGTTGACCTTCGAGCCGCCGATGCGGGCGATTCCGGTGCGCTCGTTGCCGAGGAGGAACTTCGCGTACGTCCAGCCCTTGTTCTCTTCGCCGACGAGGTTCTCAACGGGCACCTCGACATTGTCGAAGAAGATTTCGTTGACCTCATGGCCGCCGTCGATGAGCTGGATCGGACGGACGGTGACACCGGGAGTCTTCATGTCGATGAGCAGGAAGGAGATGCCGGCCTGCTTCTTCACGTCCGGGTCGGTGCGCACGAGGTTGAAGATCCAGTCGCCGTACTGGCCCAGGGTCGTCCAGGTCTTCTGACCGTTGACGATGTACTTGTCGCCCTGGCGCACCGCCGTGGTCTTGAGGGAGGCGAGGTCCGAACCGGCGTTGGGCTCGGAGAATCCCTGCGACCACCAGATGTCGATGTTCGCGGTGGCGGGCAGGAAGCGTTCCTTGATCTCCTGCGAACCGAAGGTGGCGATGACGGGACCGACCATGGAGACGTTGAACGGCAGCGGCTGCGGAACGCAGGCCAGCTGCATCTCTTCGAGCCAGATGTGACGCTGCACGGGGGTCCAGTCCTGGCCGCCCCATTCGACCGGCCAGTTCGGCACGGCGTAGCCGTGCTGGTTGAGGATCCGCTGCGAGGTGACCATGTCGTCCTTGGTCAGCTCCTGGCCGGTGGCGACCTTGAGGCGGAGTTCCTCAGGGATCTCCGTGCGGTAGAACTGACGCATCTGCTGCGCGAAGTCGCGCTCTTGTGCATTCAGCAAGGTATCCATGAGTTCTCCTGAGCGATCGTTAAGTAACTTAGCTCCATAGTACGTTTCGGTGTTCAGGCTCACAAGTGCTCGGGAGGACTTGTCTTCTCGGAGCGCGTTCCGCTCACCGTGCGTCACCGACGCTCGATCGCGAAATCGTCGACTCTCTCAGGCTCTGGGGGAACGTGTCTTTCGCGGCTCCTGCGAGCAAGCCCGCAGAATTCAACGTGGAATATCCGCGGGTCAGAAGAGGGGGCGAAACTACCGCTGTCAAATGTCCAGTCGATGAATTCTGCGTGCAGGGTGAAGCGTGCAGGGTAGAGGTGGTACTACGACTGTGAATGCAACCAGCAGGCAGGAAAGGCTCGTTGCTGAGAGTGCCCATCCGGGGCGGGCTGGCGCTGTCGACTGGGGAGGGCTGCCGGCGCTCGCCAGGAAGAGCACCGTGCCACTCCGCCCGGCGTCGTTCTTGCCGGCTGGCAGCCTTGGGTGGTCGGCCGTCGGTTGCGGCAAGGATGCTGGACAGTGTCTCAGCATGCAGAATCGCGAAGTTGAGAATCGTCTGAGGTTCGTGCAGGATCGGTGCATTGTTGTGTAGCAAGACAGTTATAGTTGCAGTCCCTTAACGATCCCCTACTATCGCGGTCATTACGATCCCCCATCGGTGACAATCAAGGAAGCTTCTGAATCTCTTTCAGCGAGCTCACTGGTCGTCAGTCCGCGAGTTGCCACAGCCGACGGTTCCGCCAGTGCTCGAAAGCTCTACGGGTCGAGAGCCGGCGGAGTCGCGGTGACATTGAAAGAAGTACGAATGTCGGAACCCGGTCTCTCCCCTTACGGCCGCACTTTTGGTTATACGGAGGAAGTCTCCGTCGTCAGACAGACTTTGGCGAACCCGAATCGGTTTGGCTGCCTGCTCCTCGGCCCGGCAGGCATCGGCCGCACCACTGTGATGAGTATGGCCCTGGCGCAGATCGAAGCGAACACGCCGATCTATCGCCTCCGGGGGTCGGAGCAAGTGCGCGATCGCGAACTGGGAGTTCTTGAGATCTTGTTGTCCCAGGCCGGAGTGGGCACGGACATCGGAGTCGGGGCAGCACTGTCGATGGTGGCAAAGGTTATTGCTCAGGATTCCTCGACCTCGATTCCGATCGTTCGCGTGGACAATGCCAACCTGGTCGACGAGAGTTCCCTGTCCGTACTGTGTCACCTCGCCGAGGCGAGGAAGATCAGACTGGTCGTCGGTGCCGAATCGGTCCGTGCACCCATCGATATCATCGCCAAACTGTGGCTGACCGGGAAGCTGACGAGGATCGATCTGACCGGCCTCGACGAGGGGGCGATCGCTGCGCTGGCTGCAACCTCGAAGCAGAACACCAAGTCGGCGGCCGAGCTGTATCGCGATACCGGAGGCAACCCACGGCTGCTCAACCATGTCCTGTTCGGGCAGGAGCAGATTCAGGCCCAGGACCGTATCCTGTGGAACATCTCCGAAGAGCTCAAACCCATCGTTGAGATCTGTGCCGTCACCGGGGCGATGCCCTATGGCATCCTCGCCGCCCTCTGCCCATGGGAGAAGATCGATGCCATGGCCGATGCGGGAATCGTGACCATGACGAAGGGCAGGGACGCCGCCGTCATGATCGCCGAACCCGTGATCGCCGAGACCCTGCGCTCCCAGATCATGCCTTCGCACAGCCTGAGACTGTTCAATGCTCTCGACAAGGTCATCGATATCGGCCTGCTCGAAGGGCAGGCGCTCTTCGGCTACCTCAGATGGGCACTCAGATTGGGCTTTCAGCGGCCCGCGGACTATGTCTACAAGGCAATGGTGTGGGCGAATTCGCGCGGCAGATACGAGGACACGGCCATGCTTGCCCGAGCCTCGCAGTATGAGAGTCACGAGATGCGGCTTGAGTTCGTTCGGGCCGAGAAGGGCCTTGGAAACATCGAATCGGCCGATCGCCACTTCGACCAGCTGCTCGAAATGCTCGATATCGAGCAGTCGCCGCCGCGTCTGCTGTCCAGGGTCGCCAGCATGGACTTTCGGCTGACGGATCCGCGCGCCCCGGAGCGGCTGCGGACGGGATGGATCCGCAAACAGCTGACTTCTCCTGTGGACCAGGGCCGCTATGGCTCCACCCAGGCCCGATTCGAGCAGCGGGGCGGTCGTCTCATCGCCAGTCGGAATCTGGCAGAGAACGTCTACCGCACGCATGCCTGCCAGACGAGGCACCGTCTGCGGGCGTATGCCATCCTCGGCTTCGACGAGGTCTGCCTGGGCCAGGTCGACACGGGTCTGCACTACATCAGGCAGGCCGAGCTGATGTTCGAACTGCCCGGAACCACGAGCTACGAGATCGAGGATGCCGCGCCGCAGCTCTTCGTCTCCCGCTACGTTGCCGGTGACTGGGAGGGAGCACGAGGGGCACTGACGTCGGTCGACGCCGGCGACCGGATGCGTGACTTCATCGGTGCGCTCGTCGACATCCGCACCGGACACCCGGCAAGGGCACAGGTGGCTCTGACCGAGGTGCTGGCACAGAGCCATGAAGAAGACTTCGTCGACATCGTGAGGATCTCTCGAGCGGCCAAACGGTACGCCGATGCACTGCTGGGCAAGAACTTGCAGGCGAGCGACCTGCCTGACCAATCGCAGGTCGATTCCAGGGTCGACCGCTACGCATGGTGGTCGGAGTTCGAGTCCCGGCTCTACGACCTGCAGACACTTGCGCTCACCCGACCCGATAAGGCAGCGGAGCAGCTCTTCGAGCTTGGCTGCGCGCAGCTGGATCGAGAAGCTCTGGCCATTGCCGCAGGTGCCCTGATGGAAGCGACTCGTCTCGGACACAGAAAGGCCGCCGAAGAGCTCGCCCGGATAGCTCCGAATATTCAGGGAGCACTCGGACACCTGGCCTCTACGATGTCCCGTGCGCTGCTCGAAGGCAGCGCCGGCGCGCTGCTCGAGGCGGCCCAGGAGAGCCTTGAATTCGGATCGGCCATAGTGTGCTCCGACCTTGCGAAACTCGCGCAGAAACGGGCCGTGGCAGAAAACGACCGCAGCGCTGTCCGGCGGGCGAGGATCCTCGTCGGCAACAGCACACGCACCATCAGATTCAACGCCGCCGATGCTCGTATGGACTCCGTTCTCTCCGGGTTCGAGCGCAGGCTCGTCGACGGCGTCGTCGATGGCCGCAGCAGCCAGGAGCTGGGGGAGGCCCATCACCTCTCGTCGAGAACGATCGAATGGCATCTCGGCCGCATCTACCAGCGTCTGCAGGTGGCCAACCGCCGCGAGCTCAGGGCCGTCGCCTCGACATGGAAGGCGCGTGCATGACCGAATTCGTTGATGCCACACTCTTCGGTCGGCAAGACGAGCTCACAGCAATCGAGAGCGCGCTGCGAGACAGCTCAAGTGCCGGGGTCGTCGTCGAAGGCGATATGGGCATGGGCAAGACCGCGCTCGCCTCGGAGATTCACCGTCGCCGAGGCGGGGGCGAGATCTGGGTGCGCGGGGACCGAGTCCTTCGGCGGGTGCCCTATGGTGTATTCGGCCTCTACGTCGATCTCAACGTGGACCCTTACGATCTGTTGGTCCGCGTCGTCGGTGCCTTCCGAAACTCCTCCGAGGCCACCCCCGTGGTCTTCGTCGCCGACGCCCACGAACTCGATGATTCGAGCCTCAGCACCCTGTCCCAGCTGGCCACCGAGGGCAACATCAAGATCGTCGCCACCCTTCGTCCGCCCGTCGATGACAGCCCTCGGCCGTTCAGCGATCTCGTGGCCGACCATGTCCTCGACCAGGTCACACTCGGGTCGCTGAGCCTGTCGGACTTCTCCGCGATGATCGAGCACCACCTCGGCGGGATCGTCTCTCAGGGAGCACGTGACGTCGTCGACTTCCAATCCGGTCGGGTACCGGGGAAGATCATCGAACTTCTGCGGTATACGAGGAGGAAGAGGCGCCTGCTCGAAAAGCAGGGAGTGTGGCTTCTCGACGGCCTCGACCTTGACTACGACGAGCGGGCACGGGATGTCACCCGCCTTCACCTGTCCCGCTATTGCGAGCAGCAGCGTGAGGCGCTCGAGCTCGTCATCCTGGCAGGCGAAGTCGAGGTCGGTATCATGCTCGCGGCAGGACTCGGCGAAGCAGCGGACACACTGGTCGCGGCGGGCGAGCTGCAGTTCGTCGAAGAGGGGGTTCGCTCCTACGCGGCGATCGAGAATCACTCCACGGAGACGATCAGGTATACGGTTCCGGTGGGACGCAGCCGTGAGATGTTCGACTTCGTCGACCGTTTCGATGATTCGCCCTCGGAACGGGCGCGCATGCTCCGTGCCGATTGGAGCCTGAGCTGTGGTGCGAGGATCTCCGCACAGGACTCCGTCGACGCTGCCCGTATCGCGGTTCGACTCGGCGAGTGGCAGCGGGCTCTGCGTATCCTCAACGAACTGCCCACCGACGGCATGGCCGCGCACGAGCTGCTCGATCTGGGGCAGCTCTACTGCGACGTCAACAGAGTTCCGATCGGGCTCGACGTGCTCGCCCAGGCTGTGGAGAAGGGCTGCTGCACCTCCGTCGTGCTCGAAGTGTTCGCTGTGTGGATGTTCAGGGACTTCCACAGGGACTCCCCACCGCTGGGAATCGAAGACTTCCGCAATGCCCTGAACAGACTCGAGACACGGGGCCCTTGCCACGAGTCAAAAGGCATGGACGCCGAACGGGCACGGCAGCTCATCGACATGCTGTTTGCGAATCGGTGGGAGTCGCTCTCGGACGGCAGCAACGAGCTGCGCCGATGGGCGAGCGAAGCGGATGTGCCCGACGGATTGCGCCTGTGCATCGGCCTGAACAAGGCGGTGAAGGAACTCGAGCTCGGTCGCAGCGAAGACGCCCTCAGTGCTCTCGCGGAAGTCGAAGGGCAGACAGGAAACGTCGGCACCGCCTACCTGCTCTACGGCATGCTCAAGACGAGAGCACTGCTTCAGGAGGATCGGGCAGACGAGGCCAGTGACCTGTTGGCTGAGGTCATCAGCTACGATCTCGCCTATTTTGCTGCTCGGAGCGGGCCCGCCGACCTCATGTGGACCCGGATCCATGTTGAGCGCGGCGACATGGCTGCGGCCACTCGCACGAGTTTCGCTGCCGTGGAGGCCCTCGACTATTGGAACCAGGATCAGTTCCTCCTTTTGGCTCTGGCAGAGGCCGAGCATATGGCGGTGCTGAGCGGGAACCTCGCCGCCGCGGATGACTTCGATGCCAGATACCTCTCTCTGCCGGACAGCAACGCCTACATCGAGATGCGCAGAGCAGCGGTCCTGCGCTTGGCCGCCAGAGCCAAGTCGACGGAGGACCCTGCCTACCGGGAAGAGATGCACACGCTGCTGCGCGATTCAGAAGACGAAGCGTCTCACGAGATCGCGGCGATGATCAGGATTGAGCTGTTCCGCCACTTCGGGGAGTACGATGCCGAGGCGATGGCAACTCTGGGCAAGGTCGGTGCCGGGAGGGACTGCCGGCTGCTGGGAGAGCTGGGGCCCGCCCTTCGTGACCGCGATGAAGACGCCCTCGCAGCGGTCGCCAAATCCATGGAGACGCGAATGCCGGATCTGGCCGAGCGGTGCCTGGCCATTGCTAGCAGTGGTGGGCACAAGTCGAATGGTGCCGGTTCCGGCGGTCCGGAGACCGGAACACATGCAGCCGGCGGCAGCCTGACCGGACGAGAGCGGCAGATCTCTAGACTCATCGTCGCGGGGATGACGAATGCGGAGATCGCCGATGAGCTCGGCGTTGCGGTTCGCACCGTCGAAGGCCATACCTATCGGATGTACCGCAAGCTCGACATCACCTCCCGCGACCAGGTCGCCGAGGCACTGGAAAAGGTTCAGCCGAACCTCTAGCTCTGCTTCACTCAGCTTTGATCGGCGCCGACATCAGGGTCCGGCAAATGTCACGGTTGGCATTCGAGTAGCCCGTTGTGGCCTGCGGCACATTTCGGGTACCTGCAATCAGCACAGGCGAATGACCACTCAATGACTGAGTAGTGACCTCCCGTAGTCAGCGGCAGGTGATCGAGTAGAGCCTGAAACTGATCCAGTAGTGACCACCTGATGACCGAGCCGAATGGTCGACAAGATGAGTCACATGCTCATTCCCTCACCTTTCTGCTCTGTCGGCGCACGCCCAGAATCCCCACTTGCGGCAACCCATTCTCCCGAGCTCGTCCGATGACCGCAGAGGCTCTCTCCCACGTCAGCGCTGCCGCTGGTTCGTTCCCCATCACCGCGCGTGGCACCCGCTCAGACCTGCCGGATTCCGTCTACGCCAGCCGTCGACGGATGATCCTTGCTGTTGCCCTGCAGATCGTGATCACCGTCTTCGCTCTGGCCATCGTCTACTCACTCACAAACGGCCCCGCGGCCGCGTGGATCCTCGTCTGGGGTCTGATCGATCTGTTCGCCGGCGGCGTCACTTCGGTGGGGCGGGGCGCGAGAACTGTGCGGATTCCGATCGTCGCGGCCTTTGCGGTCACCGGTGCAGTCTCCTTCTTCTCGGCTTTCACCTCGGCGGACGAAACCGGCCCCGCAGTGACGATCGCCGACGAGAACCGTGCGATCTTCCTGCTCGGGCTCTGGGGCACAGCAGCGGCCACCGCTCTCATCCGCGCTCTCATTCCCGTTCTTCTGCCCAAACGCCGCCTGCGCATCGTCACCGCGGCGAGTGGTGAATCGGAGAGGGCCGTGAGCGAAGCGGTCCTCAGTCCGCGGGCGAAGGCGGACAGCGACACCTTCGTGGCATCCGTCCTCGCCGAGGTCAGGCGCCGTGACATCGAACTCGTCGAATTGACCTTCAGCATCGATGCCGAGTTGCTGCGCCGTCTCAGTTGGGCGCTGCGCGATCGGGACATCGAACTCTATCTCCCGATCGTCAACATCGGCCTCGATCCGACTCGGGTGCAGACTCTGAGCGCGACCGACAGCTCGGGACTGCTCATCGCCCCGTCGAGGCCAGGACTCCTCGACCGAGTCGCCAAGCGAGTCTTCGACGTTGTCGTCGCCGGTTGCCTCGTCATCGTGTTCTCGCCCCTCATGCTTGCGGTGGCGATCGCGATCAAGATCTCCATGCCGGGACCGGTGTTCTTCACCCAGACACGGATCGGCCTCGACGGCAAGCCGTTCGAGATCATCAAATATCGATCGATGATCGTCGATGCGGATGCTCAGCTGACCGAGCTGCTGACCACCCAGGGCACGGCCACGCAGCCGTTGTTCAAAGTCGATTCCGACCCGCGCATCACTCGCTTGGGACACCTGCTGCGTCGGTCCTCGATCGACGAGCTGCCGCAGCTGTTCAACGTCGTCGGCGGGTCGATGAGCCTCGTCGGGCCCAGGCCCCAGCGCGACGGAGAAGTAGCACTCTACCGCGGCTCGGACCACCACCGCCTCGGCGTGCGTCCTGGAATGACAGGACTGTGGCAGGTCAGCGGCCGCTCGGACCTCGGCTGGGAGCAGGCGCGTGAGTTCGACCTCTACTATGCGCACAACTGGAATCTCAAGAACGATCTGAAGATCCTGCTGCGAACCTTCGGCGCAGTCGTGAGAGCGGCAGGCGCCCAGTGATCCGTATCGCGCACCTTCTGCATACGACCGGCATCGGCGGGGTCGAGACCTCTGCCGATCTCGTCTCCCGCAATTCCACCGCCTTGGACTACCGCGTCTTTGCCTTCGAGGAATCCGAGCCTGCGGCAGTGGCCGCCGACGTCGTGGGGCGTGGCGTGAATTCCCCACGGTCTGTCCTCGCGCTCCTCGCTCATCTGCGTCGCTTCCGCCCGGACGCCGTCGTCAGTTCTCTGTGGCGCTCCGTCATCGTCGGCGGTCTCCACCGGCTGCGGAATCCGCGGACTCCCTGGGTCGTCTACGTTCACAGCACCCGCTACTCGAATATTGCTGATTCGCTCGTCCACCGCCTTGCCTTCCGCTTCGCCGACCGCATTCTCTGTGATTCCGCGGCGACGCTGGACGCGCTGATCCCGCAACGACACAGGAGCCGCGCCGAGGTGGTGTGTCCGGATTCGGCACTGATCGGTCTCGCCCGGGATCGGGATGAGTCTGCTGACCAAGACGGTGCGCAAGACGGTCGCGCTCGATCATCTGAGGACGGCAGTGCCGCTGGTCAGCAGCCGACGCGGATCGTCTACTGGGGTCGTGTCGTCGACTTCAAGCGACTCGACCGCTCCCTTGAGCTTATGGCCGCACTCGAGGACATCGCCCCGGGAGCATTCACACTTGAGCTCATCTCCCCGGAGAGCGATCTGCTCCACGAAGCCCTTGAAACCGTGCGGCAACGTGAGCTGAACGTCAGTTGGCTGGGCTCTGGCTCGGCCGAGTTCATCCTCGACCGCGTCGCGAACGCTTCATTCTTCCTGCAGCTCAGTGAGTTCGAAGGCCTGGCGATGGCTGTCCGTGAGGCACTCGCTCTAGGCCTCGTGCCCATCGTCACTCCCGTCGGAGCCATCCGCGAATACACCGAGGACGGGCTCAATGCCCTCCACGTCGTGGGCGAGGAGAGTAAGAAGACCGCCAACGGCGCCCATCGGTCCGAAATCCCTGCAGACACCTTCGCCGAGGTGGCCCGCCGGATCCTCGATCTCAGCACAGATCCGGATCGCTTGGCCGCTATGTCCCAGGCGGCCCGCGAGGTGCCCAGCGGTGACTTCACCGAAAAGTTCGAGACCGCGTTGCTCTCTGCAGTGGGCGCAGCCTGGGCGCAGGCAGGCTCGACGGACACAGCCGGGACCAAGTCAGGGCAGGAGACGAGATGAACCATCGCACGTTCCCCAGCCCGGTTCAGTTCCTGCTCATCGGTCTCTGCGGGTTCGCCGTCGTACTCGCGCCTCTCGTGCGCAGCATTCTGCCCGAGCGGTTCCTGCTTGACGATCTGCACCTGCAGAATGCCATCGATGATCCCGGCTTCGCACCGGAGGACGGCTCTTTCCATGTGCTGGCACAGTTCTACCGTGCCATCGGGCTCGAATCTTCGCCGGCGTTGGCGAGCACGGTATCTATGCTCGTCCTCGTCATCTGCCTGCTTCTGGCCGTGGACTTCGGCCAGTGGGACCGAGCCGGACTCATCGGTGCTGGTCTCCTCGTCCTCACTGTGCTCCTCGGGTTGGCCTACCTCGCCCAGTTCACAAAGGAGTTCGTGTCCCTGCTGGTGGCGCTTGTCGTGCTGCTCGCGCTTCGGGTACCCAATGGCATCGTCCGTGCGGTTCTCATCGTCGGTGCCTGCCTGACCTATGGAGCACTCGTGCGGCCGTACTGGACCTTGGTGGCCGCTCTGATTCCGGTTGTCTATTTCGTCCTGCGGCGGATCAGACACCCGCTGATGCTCATCCTCGCTGTCGTCCTTGCCTACATCGGGCTGGCCATCGCCTTCCAGATCTTCCGTTCTGAGCCCTTGGGAGCCACACGCTCATGGGTGAATTCGGGACGTACCGAGAGCCCTGTCGCAAGCATGATCACGAATCCCGACTTCGGATCCTCCGCCGTGGCCGGAGTGGTTTCGATCCTGGTGGTCGCCTTCTTCCTTCTCGTCCCGGTCCCGCTGCTCGCCATGGGGTCGGCTTACTACCTCGTGGCCGCGGTTGCCATCTGCCTGCTGTGGACGGTCGTCGTGATCGCTATCGTGTCCGGTCGCGCCATGCGTGATTCGAAGACGGCGTGGATCGCCTCGGCGCTGGTGTCGCTGTTCCTGATCTTGGTCATCTTCGAACCGGACTACGGCTCATACCTCAAACACCTGACCCCATTCCTGCCGTTGTTCCTCGCTCTCATCCCGCTTCGGAAGACGCCTCCTGAGGGGGAGCAGCGGGAAGTGTCCACACGCTCCACGGCGGCTACCGGCCGCAGCGAAACAGAGAGCCCCGTGCGGAGCGGTCGAGCCTTCGGCCGTTCACATGAACTCGTGAAGGGACCAAACCGATGAAGATACTCCACATCACCGATGCGGCTGCCGGTGGGGTCCTCTCCTCGATCTCAGCACTCGCACGCTCACAGGCCGCCGATCCTCGCTACGAGAAGGTGGCACTGCGATACACACCGCGCTCGGACTCCCCGGGACACGAGGCCATCGCCGAGATCATGGGGCCGGGCGTGGAACTCGAACGGTGGTCGGCCACGCCACGGTTCGCCGTTGCCGGTCTCGCTCGCGGACTCCTGGCTGAGCTTCGTCGGGACTGGGATGTCATCCACCTGCATTCGTCGAGGGCAGGGTTCCTCGCACGTGTCTTCGCGACAGTGCTGCCGACGCGTGCGCTGCTCGTCTACAGCCCCCACGGTTTCGCGTTCAACCAGATCGAGTTCTCTCCACGAGCAGCTCGGATGTTCCTCACGATGGAGCGGCTGGCTCTGCGCGGCGGTCGTGACCTCGTGCTCGTCTCGGGCTCGGAGGCCGCAGTTGCGAAGCAGAAGCTGCCCGGCTCACGCACGGCGGTGCTGCCGAACGCAGTCGACGATGTGGCCTTCGCGCCCGCCGACCGGCAGCCGTCCTCGCACGACGGTCCGCTCGAAGTCGTCCATGTGGGGCGGATCCTGACGCAGAAGCGCCCTGAGCACTTCGCCCGCATTGCGGCGAAGGCTGCGCAGGAACACCCCGGACGGTTCTCCTTCACCTGGATCGGTGACGGCGATCGCAGTCTGCTCGCCGACTGCCAGGACATTACGATCACTGGCTGGCTGACCTCGGACGGCATACGACGCCACCTGTCGCGAGCTTCGATCCTGCTCTTCACCTCGGCGGCGGAGGGGATGCCGATCTCCCTCCTCGAAGCGGCGAGCATGGGTGTCCCCACTGTCGGAGCCGATGTCATCGGCGTGCGCGATCTCATCGATCACGGCGTTGACGGAATGCTCTTCGACACCGTCGATGAGGGGGTCGCGGCCCTGAGTGAACTCACCGACGATGAACGACGCGGCCGCCTTGCCGCTGCCGCTAGGGCACGGGTCGAACGGGATCATTCCCAGGCAGACCTGGCTGATCGCTCGCTGCGGATCTACTGCGACTTCATCGCCCCCGAACCAGCGGTCCGACAGACGTCGGCCGCCGACAGTCCCCATCTCAACGGGGAGAACCCGACGGAAACCCTCGCCGTCACCGACACAGGAAGAAGGTCAGTATGAACGGCCAACAGATTCTCAGGATCTTCGTCATCAGGCGGTGGTGGATCGTCGCCTGCGTGATCATCGGAGCGATCGTCGGAACCGCGCTGGCATTCACATTGCCCAGAATCTATGACGCCCGGTCCCAGGTCATCGTCTCGGTGTCCGAAGATTCAGGAGTCAGCGCTGCGGAATCAGCGACGTACATCGATGACCGGATGCCCACCCTTCTCGAGATCAGTCGATCCGTCGACTTCGCAACCGAAGTGGCCGATGCGAAGGGTATCGATCGCAGCGCCGCAGAGATCCGTGACGGACTCGATGCCACGGTCGTCCCGGAAACCACGGTGATCGAGATCCACGCGAGTGATCGCGATGCCGCTCAAGCGCGAATCCTGGCCGACCAGGCCGCTGAGATCATGTCCAGATCCTTCGTCGCCGACCAGCTCGGTGCCGACAACGGCATGGACGTCTCAATCCTGCAGAAGGCCGAGTCCGACGGTGCCGCTGTCTTCCCTGACGCTCAGCGATTCCTTGTCTTCGGGGCATTGGCCGGCCTCGTCCTCGGGCTGATCGTCGCGCCGATCAGGCACGGATTCGACCCCCGAGTGCGCGATAACTCAGACATCCCCGCGATCCTCGGCGCCGAACTGTTGGCGGTTCGGATGGCCAAACCAGGACGCTCGATCCGCCGACGGATCTCCTGCGGAGGGGCGGCGACCTCGATCTCCGGGCTGCTCGCGCGCCTCGGGTTGATCGGCCGCTCCCGGGGAACCGCGAATCTGACCCTGTGCGGGGTCGGGGGAGTCGGCAACGAGCTTGCCGCTGACATCGTCGAGACCGCGGCTGCGAGCGGCATGAAATGTGCTCTCGTCTCGGCCGATCCGAAGGCCCTGAACACCGCGCACTACCGGGAATTGTCTCAGGTCACCGGGATCAGCGTCGTCGACGTGAACTCCGGTGGCGGAACGCTGACAGTGCGTGGTCTGCGTGCAGCTCTGTCATCTCCGCTCGAGCATTTCGACCTCGTCGTCTTTCTGAGCACGGATCTCGCAGCTCATCCCGAGACCTGTGGCTTCCTCGAGCTCTCAGACCTTGCGGTCGTCGTCACCACCGAATCGCCCGAGCGGGCCGATCTGCGGGCCACACAGGAACTGCTGCGTGCCAGTGATCTTCGTGCGGCCGGATTCGTCCTCGTCGACCCGCCCGCACGAGGCAACCGCGCCCAGGAGCCGAGGAACGACCTCGGCGAGGACCTGGGAGACCGGGACAGCGCGTCTGCCGCAGACGACATGGTCACGGAGGGACGTGCAGGCGAGGGCCCCGTCACCGAGGAATTCGACATGATCACGGCGCCGTCGGCCGATTCTGGCCAGGACACGGCTTCACTGCGACTCCGCCGGTCGCGCAGCACAGAAGGAGAACTGCCATGACACGCACCTATTGGCCCCGACGACTCTCTCGCCTCGGCGTGCAGAGGAACTCGTCCGTCACGCGCTTCTTCGTGCTCGGGCTCATCGACATCTTCTCGCTCATCATCGCCTGGGTGATGATCGTCAAGTGGACGGCTCATGCCGAAGGGCCGACTGCTCTGGCGGTGCTCGGCTCGATCATCCTGTGCCAGCTCGTCATCGGGTCTGCGCTCTCGCTCTACCGCAACCGGTATCCGATCGGGTCGGCACTCGAACTGCGCCGGCAAGGAATCGGTGCGCTCATCGTCACGGTCCTCGGCACCGTCATCGCAGCCGTGTCCGAACTCAATTACGAACTGCCATGGTTCCTGCTCGCGATGCTCACCGCTCAGGTGCTCATGATCGCAGGCAGGCAGGCACTGCGGATGTGGCTTGACAGCCGGTTCCGACCGCAGAGCGGCCAGCATGTGGTCGTTGTCGGCGCCGGCGAGGCCGGCAGCGCCCTGATCTCACAGATGCTCGGCGACCCGAACAGCGGCTACATTCCCGTGGCGCTGGTCGATGATGATCGGGCAAAGTCGAAGTCGGTCGTCCATGGTGTCAAGGTCAGCGGCAACATCGCTGACATTCAGTCCGTCGTCGACGACCACGGGGCCGACGGCGTCATCGTCGCGATCGCCCAGGCCCCCGCCGAGGTGTTCGCCGGTCTCGTCGCCCACCTCGATCTGAGCCGGACCTGGGTACGGACGATCCCGTCGCTGGCCGACCTGCTGTCCGGAGACGTCGAACTCGCAGGAGTGCGGGATCTCGACGTGGCCGATCTCATCGGTCGTCAGGCGATCAGCTCAGAGCCAGAGCAGATCGAATCGCTGATCAGCGGAAAGACCGTGATGGTGACCGGTGCCGGAGGATCGATCGGCTCTGAGCTCGTCCGCCTCATCTCCAAGCATTCGCCCGGTCGGCTGATCATGCTCGACCGCGACGAATCTGCTCTGCACTCCCTGTGCCTGAGCATGGACGGCCGGGCGCTCATGGATTCGGAGGACCTCGTGCTTGCCGATATCCGCGATGTCGATGCGCTGACCGATGTCTTCGAGAGCACTCGACCGCAGATCGTGTTCCATGCCGCAGCGCTCAAGCACCTGCCGATGCTCGAGCGCTACCCGGCGGAAGGGTGGAAGACGAACGTCCACGGCACGCTCAACGTGCTCCGCTGTGCCGAAGCAGTCGGCGTCGAACGCTTCGTCAACATCTCCACCGACAAAGCAGCCAGCCCGAGCAGCGAACTGGGACGCTCGAAGTTCCTCGCCGAACGTCTCACCTCGCACTTCGCCGAGGAGACCGGACGCCCCTATGTCAGTGTGCGATTCGGCAATGTGCTGGGCTCGAGGGGTTCGGTGCTCATCTCCTTCGCCGACCAGATCCGCCGCGGAGCTCCGCTGACGGTGACCCATCCGGAGGTGACCAGATTCTTCATGACCATTCCCGAGGCCTGCGTGCTCGTCCTCAGCGCAGCCTCGGAGGGTCGACCGGGAGAGACCATGGTCCTCGACATGGGACAGCCCGTCAAGATCGTCGACATCGCACAGCGGATGATGACGATCGCCGGACGCTCGTGCCCGATCTCCTACACCGGTCTGCGTGAAGGGGAGAAGCTCCACGAAGATCTCTTCACCCCTTCCGAAGGAGCACAGCGGACGGAGAACGGCCGGGCCTGGCACGTGGCGATCGCGGCACTCGAGCCCGCGTTCCTCGACGGGCCGCAGGCGGAACGGACCGACATCCGCGAGGCCTATGAGAGCTATGTCGTCGACGCACCCTCTGTTGTCGAGGCCGCGGTTGCCGAGGAGCAATCGTCGGCGGCTGCGGAGGCTCCCGCGCTTCCGGCACCTTCAGCGGATATCGCCCACAAGCCCACCGCGCCCGCGCAACCCGTCGTGTCCGTCAATGCTGCCGCCCGCCTCGGCGATGGCATCCCGATGCTCAAGGAGAAGATCCGATGAACGAAACCATTCCCCTGTGCGTCCCCTCCGTGGGGATCGCCGAAGAGGCCGCGGTGTCGATGGCACTGCGTTCGGGGTGGGTCGCCCCGGCCGGACCCCAGGTCGACGCCTTCGAGGCCGAACTGGCCGAACTGACCGAACGGCCGGCGGTGGTGAGCGTGAGCTCGGGAACGGCCGCCCTCCACCTCTCCCTGCTGGCCGCTGGAATCAGCGCCGGCGACGAGGTGGCGGTGGCAACACTGACCTTCGCTGCCACGGCGAACGCGGTGGCCTACATCGGAGCGACTCCTGTATTCATCGACTGTGATGAATCGGGACTGATGTCGCCCGAACTGCTGCGCCTGGCTCTGAGCGAGAGGGCGGCCGCAGGCCGTCCGATCCGCGCGGTCGTGCCCGTCGATGTCTACGGTCGACCCGTCGATCATCCTGCCATCGCCGAGGCGGCCAGGGACTTCGGTGCCATCGTCGTCGCGGATGCGGCCGAGTCCATGGGGGCTCGGCTCGGAGGGCGCCCCGCGGGATCCTTCGGGGATTTCGCCGCGCTGTCCTTCAACGGCAATAAGATCATCACCACATCCTCGGGCGGAGCGGTCCTGTGTCCGGACACAGACGCCGCCGAGTACGTGCGCTATCTGGCTACACAGGCGCGCCAGCCTGTGCCTCATTACGAACACACGGAGATCGGGTACAACTACCGACTGTCGAACATCCTGGCCGCTCTGGGCTCTGCACAGCTGGCCAGGCTGCCTGAGATCCTTCGGGCCAAGCGGTCCATCTATGAGGCCTATCGGAGCATGGCGGAGAGACTCGACGGCGTAAGCGTCCTCGATGCCGCCGAGGGCAACTGCTGGATGAACGCGCTCATCCTCGACTCCGAACAGGATGCTGCAGAGATGGCTCGAAATCTTGCCGAAGTGGGGATCGAAACCCGCCCGGTGTTCAAGCCGATGCATCTGCAGCCCGTGCACTCGGGCAGCGACCCGTCCTATATCACGGGGCGGGCCGAAGGCCTGTTCCGTCGCGGAATCGTGCTGCCTTCGAGCACCGACCTGAGCGCTGAGCAGATCCACCGTGTCACCGATGCCGTCACCGCCGCCTGCACCTCAAGGAGCCGAGTGTGAAGACAGAATACTCACGTGCCTTAGTCATCGCCCCTCACCCCGATGACGAAGTCCTCGGTGCCGGAGGCACGATGGCGGCACTGGCCGCCCACGGCTGCGAGGTCCACGTCCTCGTGGCCTCGCAGGACATGCCTCCGCTGTACCTTGCTGACACGGCAGAGAAGATCCGTGCCGAAGCGCAGAGGGCGCATGCCGCACTCGAGGTCAAGACCACCGAGTTCCTGCCGCACCCTTCGGTCGAGCTCGCGCGGATGGGCGTTGCCGAACTCAACTCGGGAATCCAGGAGGCAGTCGACCGTCTCCAACCGGATCTCGTGCTCGCCCCATTCCCCGACCGCCATCTCGACCACAAGGCTGTATTCGAAGCCGCAATGGTGGCGACGCGGCCTGTGGGCTCGGGTCTCGGAATCGCAACGGTGGCACTCTACGAGACGATTTCGGAGACCCACTGGAATGCTCCGCACATCGAGGCGGACTTCACCCCGGACTGGTTCATCGACATCTCGGATCACATCGATGCCAAACTCTCGGCCTTCTCCGCTTACGCCTCCCAGGTCCAGGACTATCCCGGACCGCGGTCCCTGCGCGCGCTCGAAGCCTTGGCGACCTTCCGCGGCAGCCAGGTCAGCCTCGAATTCGCGGAATCCTTCCATACTGTACGACGCATCACCCGCGCCGAAAGCTGGCGGAACGCATGAGGCTCAAAGCCGGATTGCGTGGGATCGGCGGCGATGCTTTGGCCGTCGGACTCGGCCAACTGGCTGCCTTCATCTACCCGATCATCAGCCTGCCGATGCTGACCAGACTGCTGGGGGTCAACGCCTTTGGTCGTGTGGTCATCACGGTTGCCGTGCTGCAGCTGCTCGTCCGTCTCTGCGACTACGGATTCTCTGTCAGCGCGGTGCGCAGGATGGCGATGGCCAAGAGCGAGCGCGAACGCTCGGAGGTCATCTTCTCCACCCTGCTCGCCGTTGTTCTGCTCTGGAGCACCGGGGCCTGTGTACTTCTGCTTGCAGTCTCGATCATTCCCTCAATGCGCGATGACTTCGTGCTCTACCTCGTCGGAGCGGTGGTCATCCTCGGCGGAATCGGATTCCCCTCGTGGCTGCTGCAGGGACTGCGTCGGCTCCGGCTGTTCGCGGTGATCACCGCGGTCTCGCGCGGGCTGGCCCTAGTCGGTCTTGTCCTGACGGTGCGCAGCCCAGACGACATCGAGTGGGCGATCGCCTGGCAGTTCGCTCCGCCGACGATCGCGACCCTCATCGTGTGGCCGATCCTCGCGCCTCGGGCTGTGAAATGGGCGGCGCCCAGCCTGAAGGCGGCACGCTACGCACTCACGGATGGCAGGCATCTCTTCCTGTCCTCCCTCGCCCAGAGTCTGATGGGGTCGGCACCCGTCGTCGTGCTCGGTCTCATTTCGACCCCCGTCCATGCCGCGCACTACGGTGCAGCGGAACGCTTCGGCAATGCTGGACGCGGCGTCCTCTTCACCGTCACCGATGCGCTGATGCCACGGATGGTCGACGCTCGCAATAGGAATTCCCGTGGCGCGAGCTCACCCGCAGTCATCATGTCAGCGATCTTCACTCTCTTCGCGGCCGGAGGGATCGTCCTCCTCATCGCAGCACCATGGTTCGTGCCCTGGTACCTGGGCCCGGGATACGACGATGTCGTGCCGACGACTCAGATCATCGGCTTGGCTCTCGTCGCCAGCGGCGGGATCGCCGTACTGATGCTCGACCTCAACTCGCAGCGACGTTATTCGCAGACCGCTGCGGCGATGATGTGCGGGGCCATCGTCCACATCATCATCCTGGTGCCGATGGCCATGGCCTTCGGAGCCATCGGCGCGGCATGGGCGCTGGTCCTCGGTGAGCTCTTCATCACCGCAGTCCTCTTCGTTCTGCGATGGCGGGGACGCAAGCCGGGGACTGACACCCCCGAGATTGCAGACAATCCCGAGCTGGCTGACGCCCAGCCCACGAACCCCAGAAACAACGACACTGAGAAGGAGCCTGTCGATCATGACGCTTGAGTCCATGACGCCGCAGCAGATCACCGACGCCACACGTAATCGGGCGGTGACTGTCATCGTGCCCGCCTACAACAGCGCCAAGACTCTTCCGCACACCCTGGACTCGCTGCTCGCGCAGACGAATGCGAACTTCAGCGTCCTTGTCGTCGACGACGGTTCGGAGGAGGAGATCCTTCCCCTCCTGCCCGAGGATTCGCGTTTCCTGGGGTACCGCCTCCCGCACAATCAGGGATACGCTGCGGTGACCAACCATGCTCTCGATATGGTCGCCAGCAGGTGGGTGATCTTCGTCGATTCCGATGACACGATCGAGCCCGAATGCCTCGACATCCTCGTCGAACGGGGAGAGAAGGAGAACTCCGATGTGGTGGTCCTGCCGCTCAAGGCGATCGAGCCCTCCGGCGCGACAAGCATCGGACCGTTCGTCGACGTCGAATCGCCGTTGCCCGCGAACGAGGCGCTGCGCCTGTTCATCGACGGTCGACTCCTGTTCAACCAGCATCTGCTGTTCCGACCGAATCATGTGCGGTCTAAGGACAACACCTACAGCGACCTCAGCTTCACATTCAATCTGCTGAGCACCGTAACGACGGTCAGCTTCGAACCCCGCCCGATGTACAACTACTTCCTGCACGCAGGGTCGGTCACCGCTGAGCTGCGTCCGACGATCTGGGACCTCGCCACCGTGCTGGGCGACATCGAGGATGCTCTCAATTCCGTCTACTCGGGACGGGCTGCCGTGGAGACGATGCACCGTATGCGCTGGATGCAGCTGAACTACATGATCAGCAAGGCTGCCGGGGACACCGAGTCCCCGCAGCTGCGCTCGGACGTCTATGACTGGTGCAGGAAGGAGATCCGGTTCTCCCACGTCGTCGATGCACTGAGGACCCGGCATACCGGTCGGGGACTCTCCTTGGCACTTGCCAGGACGAGTCCTGGGGTCCACAGCATGGCATATCGAATGCGCAGCAGACTCAAAGAGCGTGCGGAATGAGAGCTCGTCCCGCACTCACCCGCCGACGCGCTCTGCTCGGAGCGGGAATTCTCACGCTGGCGCCCTTCGTGGCCTCATGCGGGACCGGGTCGAGCCCGGTCGGGAGGATCGGTTTCACCCTCAGTGCTCCACAGCCCGGCCTGCAGGACTTCGAACGTGACGTCCGACGGGTCAGAAAGCTCGGTGCCGGGTGGGTGCGGTTCGGTGTTGTCGGTCACCAGGTGCTGAGATCCTGGTCGGACCAGGGGAAGGTGGTCTTCGACCCCGACCGGCTGTCGGCCTACGACGAGGCCTTCGACCTCGTGGACTCTCTCGGCCTGGGCGTCTGTCTGCTCACCGTCGACGGCGCCCCTGCCGCAGGCAACACCGACGAGTACTTCGAGACCATGGATCAGTACTGGAGTACTCTCAGCCAGCGCTTCGGTTCAAGGACTTCGGTGTGGCAGGTCTACAACGAGGTCAGCGACACCGACTTCAGGAGTGCTGCCGCGATCACCGGCGACTTCGATGAGTATCTGTCTGACCTCGACGAGGCCCTCGGCGTGGCCAGAGAGTCGATCCATCGGCATTCGCGGGATGTGAAGATCACAACAAGCGCAAGCGGCTATCCGGTCAACGATGAGAGGGAGGCGGACTGGCTGAGATTCTTCTCCGGGGTCCGGAAGAATCTCGATATGAGCACGATCAATCTCTATCCGGTGGTCTCCGACGAGGCGATCTCATCCCTGCCGGAGCGACTGAGACGGTTGGAAGACTCTGCCGGTCTGCCCGTGTCGGTGGGGGAATTCGGGCTTCAGACCGGCCCGGAGCTCTATACGGAAGACCAGCAGGTCGAATCGCTGACCAAGTCGATCGATGCCTTCTCACGCACACGAGCCGATCCGGTCTTCGTCTACAGGCTGCGCAACGACGGAGCACACAACGATGACGGCTTCGGACTCTATGAAATCGACGGCAGCCCGAAGTCCTCAGTCCCGAAGGTCGCCGCCGCCATCGCCGATCACTACCCGAACGGATGAGCGATGTCACCGCCGTGCGAAGAGCGTCGCTGGGGACGCTATCAGAGGGAACTGCCCCAATGGGCGGCGACTGTGAAAGGTCGGTCGTGATGAATCTGCATTCCGACCGTAGAGACGATGATGAAGATCTGACGAGGAGTGACGTGTTTTCCGACAGCTGGACCAACCCCGGCGGTGCATCCACAGCCGGTGGGGTCCCCGGTGCCGAGACCGGCCGGGGCAGCAGCAAGGATGCAGCTGATCGAGACAGCGACGGTCGGGACGAGGTGATCCGGGACCTGCGCGAGTTCGTCAGCCGGCTGGGCCTGAGGGAATCGGCGAGGGTGTCGAAGGAGCAGATCGCACAGCTGTTCGAAGCCAGCGCCGGACGATTGAGCCTGGCACGCACCGTCGTCGAGGTGCTCAGGGATGCTCCGCTGCCCACGGAAATGTCGCTGAGAAGCTTCGCCGACTACATCGCCACGTTGACGCCGACTCCGAACCTCGGTCTGGCAGAGGGCGACATTCGTTTTGCGACGATGTTGTCGCACCTGAGCGCCTTCACCAAACAGACTGCGCTGTTCGCAATCGCCTCGGTGCCATCGGTGACGGCCGACGGAGGCGGTTCGAAAGACGCCGAGAACATTCTCATGAGACTGCGGATGTCGGGGGTCGTCGTGAGTGCCGGTGAGATCGACGACCGCCAGCATCTGCAGATCCCTGGGCTTCTGGCGGCGAAGCTGCGTCACGATTTCGAGGATGCCGATGGTCATGGAGAGGCGATCGAACAACTCTCCGCCGCACTGCTCGACCAGCTCGAGAACTCGCAGTCGACCGATCCGGCGCTGCTCGCAGACGCCCTGATTCTGGCTCGACAGGCTCGGCTGTGGTCGACTTTGGTGAGGGCCCAGGAGGCCTTCGGGCTGTCGACATTTCTGCTCGTCCCGCAGGCGAGCTGCACGGCATTCGGCTCTCTGCCTGCTGAAGCACTCGATGCCGAACCCACTCTCAATTTCTTCGCGATGATCGCCGAAGGGCTCAGAGATCGGTTGGAAGACGGCATCGACGAGAAGCGAGTGCGAGATGCTCTTGTCGCTGCCACCCACCCCGGACAGCTGTGGAAGCATTTCCCAGGACCCGCCTCGGCGAAGGTCGAATCGGAGCTCGACGGCCCGCCCCCGGTGCAGGGCGAACGAGCCGGCTACTTTGCGGTGCTGCGTCGGATCGTCGACCTCTCAGGCGAGGGCAGACACCCCGAGGCGGCCGCGCTCGGACTCGACTGGTCGGCCAGACCGGCGGGCAGGCGGGCCCACCTCGTCATCAGATTCATCACCGCCGTGTCACTGTTCCACGCATCCGATCCGCGCAGGGCGCTGTCGATCCTCCACGAGATCGAAACTCCCGCACGTGACAATCACATCGACGGCGACTTCCTGCTGCCGGCGATCATGGCGTGGTCGGCTCTGGTGGCGGTCCACTGCGGTGATCACGACACCGCCGACGACTACCTCACGCAGCTGACAGACGGCCCGTGGTTCCCGCTCATCCTCGACGAACTGGTCCATCCGGCCCAACACATCGCCGCGGCCAAGAGAGCACTGGATCGACTCGACCTCGATCTGGCGCGGGAGGAATTCCGCGCACTGGCCGATTACCCGGAGAACAGGTCGTTGTGGGTGTTCCTGCCGGTGATCGGTCGCATGATCGCGGTGCTCTCTGCGGCGACAGAGTCCGGACTGCTCTTCGCCAATGACGATGTCGAGAAGCACCGCGGCGGCCCCGAGACGTCCGCGACGGGTGCTGACCTGCTCAGCGCCAGCCGCGGCATGGTCTTCATCGGCCTCGGCCGACTCAAATTGGCCGAACTCGAACTCGCCCGGATGTCCTCGCTCTCCGACGAGCGCATTGTGCTCTCGGTACGCATCGAGCTTGTCGCCGGCCGCTATGAGAGCGCGATCTCGCTGGCCGACACCTGGTTCTACAATGAGGTGCTCACGCCGCTGAGGAGAGCGGAACTGGCGGCGATCAAGGCGGCTGCCCTGCTGCGGGTGGGCAGGGTGAGCGACGCCGTCGCCGAATTCGGCACGGCCGTCGGCCTCTGTTCCTGGGTGGGATCACTGCTGCCGCTGGCGTTCCTGCCGCAGCAGGACAGGATTGATCTCATCGACCTGACGACCTCCTCTGCGGTGTGGGATGAGATCAATCTGGCCTTCGCCGGATTCTTCCGCAGCCGTGAGGAATTCATGGACCGTCTGCGTTCGGTGGGCGCGATCTCGGTTCATCACGCCTCGCTGCCGCAGCTGAGCGCGGCGGAGACCCAGCTGCTGGACTGCCTGGCTGAGGGACTCTCGATCGCACAGATTTCGAGGGAGCTGCACCAGGTCACGGGGACTGTGAAGAACCGGCTCTCGGCGCTCTACCGGAAGTTCGGCGTATCGAACAAGGCCGAGGTCATCTCGCGGGCTCGCTCGATGGGATTCATCATGCCCGCGTGATGGCGTGGGCAGGCGTGGATCCGACCGACCGTCGCTGCACTGTGTCCTCCACCAGCAATGGCGCGAGTCGTGCTGCCAGATGGATGATCCGATTGACGCTCTCTGCGTGCCAGACGACAGTGCCGTCGTGGTTGAAACCGGACAGCAGCGGGCCGAGGACATAGATGCCGGGTGCGGTGCGGAAACTGCAGTCCGTGGCCAGGCCCGCGCCGGAGCACGACGTCGTGGCGACACCGGAGCGCAGAAGATTCTGCAGGAGCGGGGACCTCGACTCGGACACGGCTTCGAAGCCGGTGGCATTGACGATGACGGCGTATTCCTGCGGCAGAGGATCCGAGCCTGTGCGCTCGGCGTCCTGGTTCCGCACGGAGACAGTGAAGAGGCCATCGCGTTGGATCGCAGAGACGAAACGGCCTGATTCGAAGGTCACCGTGGACTCACCGGAAGCCGCGTCGAGGAGATCGATGGCGTCCCCACCTGCTTGGCGGAGCAGATTCGAGATGCGCAGTCCATAGGTTCCCGCCATCTCAGCGAGCTCTGTCTCGTCCATGTGGCCGATGACCTGGCCGACGGAGTCCATGATCGCCGATACCGTCGCCTTGTCGGTTCTGTGCGCGATTGAGTCGGTGATATCGGCTTCGACGGCCAGAGAGAACTCGCGTGCAGTGGGCTTGACCCCCTCGTCTATTCCATCGAGAAGGGCCTGCACGGCACCGAGCTCCGGTCTTTCGTCGGGACGTTCGTGTCGCCAGTAATAGGGGCGACCGCGGGGCGAGAGGGCGGACAGCGAGGCTCCGGTCGATTGTCTCAGAGTCGAGGAAGCGAGGACGAATTCCAGGGCGTCGGCATTGCCTCCGACGACGAGAATGCGACGCTGCTGACTCGGAACCGACTCAAGATGTTCGCCGATGCCGGCGATCACGTCTTCGATCGTCGGCGCGTGGATGTCGTCGACGTAGCCGCACACCTGTTGGTGCGCAGGCTGTGCCGAACTCGATTCGCACGTCTCAGCACTGATGGACAGTGCCCTGACCGGTGGCGAGCCGACGGACAGAACAGTTCTCAGCGCGCAGACTTCGATAGTCGAGACTCCGTCTGAGCTGAGAACATCTCCGCGCAGCACGGCGCTGCCATCCTCTTGAGGAATGACGTCCGAGATTTCAGCGGTGAGGTAGTCGACGGAGGCTGCATGCCTCTCGGCTGCTCGCCGGATCGCCGATTCCGCCTGACTCCGCAGATAGCGTCCGTACAGTCTGCGTGGGAGGTAGAGATCTTCCCACCGACCGTGCCGGATGTCATCACCGTGGCGATCCAGCCAGTCGCGGTCGAGTTTCGACGTCGCGAGGATTGCGTCACGGTGTTCGTCGAGCCAGTCCTTGAAGCTGATGAGCTCGGAGTGCGAGAGGAAATCCGAGAGCTTCGTGATCAGCAGTGATGACGGGCCGGACCTGTGACCATAGGGGATGCCGGAATGGAATTGGCTGTCGCGATCGATCACGGTGATGCGGATCGGATCGGAGCTGGACTCCAGGTGGTCGAGGATCTGCAGCAGGCAATGGGTGCCTGATGCTCCGGAACCGATGATTGCTATATCTGTAGTGATCACGGATATACGTTAGTCCTGCCCCGCCGAAGCTGCAATGTGCTCAACTAACTCGTTCACCGGCACCTGCTCCAGGCGTCACCGGCACCTGCTCGAGGCAGTGACGGGCCCGCGCTCACGCCGTGAACGGCCCGCACTCACGCCGCCACGAGGTCCCGCCGCCTGAACCCCAGCCCACCCAACCCCACGAGAACCGCGGCGGTCACAAGGAAGCCGAGCACCGCCTCGGCGGACAGATTCTCTGACGGGTACTGGCCGATGTGGGTGAAGATCGAGGCATCGAGGACCGCCTCGTCGAGTTGGAGCATCGAACCGAACAGGGCCAGGACGGCCGAGGCGGCGAAGACGATCCAGCTCAGCCCCATCAGGCGGGGCGCGAAACCGTAGAGCAGATAGGACAGTCCGAGGAGAGCCCACACCGAGGCGGTCTGCGCGAGGTGCCCGAGCACCGTGGGTCCGAGCAGGCCCCAGTCACCCATCGAGGTGGCCGCACCGATCCCCTCGCCGAGGCCGGCGAGCAGCATCAGCCAGGCCGACCCCAGCAGCGTCACCCCTGCCCACGAGAGCATCCAGCCGGTGCGCGAGACCGCAGTCGCCAGCACCGGCTCCGTATGGAAGCCCTGCTCCTCACCCCGGAGTCCGCCGGCGGCGATGATCGCGTAGACGGAGACGATCATCGCGAAGTACAGGGCCATATAGCCGAGGTAGCCGTCGACGATGCCCGAACGTCCGCCCATGATCGCCAGGATCTCCTCGGGCATTCCATCGGCACTCTCGTCCATGGCACCCGTGAAGGAGCCGAAGATCGAACCCATGACGAGCAACCCCACTGACCACCAGAGGAGCCCGGAGCGCTGCAGACGGAAGGCGAGGCCGAAGGTGGTCGACAGTCCCCGCCCGGCATGAGCACGGCCGAGGCGCTCGGCGACGATGCCGGCTCCCAAATCTCGACGGGACTGCAGGACGAGTGCTGTGATGACGAGGAGAAGGAACAGACCTGCCGCGAACCACAACGGCCACCACCGGTCGAGGGTGAACGGTGCGGTCTGCTGCGCCCAGCCGAGGGGAGAGAGCCAGGACAGCCAGTCAAGGTCTCCTTGACCTACGGCAGACATATCGCCGATCCCGCGGATGACGAAGCTGGTGGCCAACACGGCTCCGGCCATGCCCGAGGCGGCCCGGGCGAACGCACTCAGCTGGACCGTGACCGCGGCGATGCCTGCGAACACGCATCCGACGACGCCGATGCCGATGGTGAACAGCAGGGTTGAGGCCAAGGAGTCCGGTTCGGCGTCCGAGAACTGGAAGGCAACGGCCATGAGCGCGGCGACAACGGCGTTCATGATCACCGTGAGGACGAGGGCGGCGATGAGCTGGGTGTGGCGACCGATGACATTTGCGCGGACCAGTTCGGCCCGACCAGTCTGCTCCTCGGCCCTGGTGTGCCGGGAGACCGTCATGATCGACATCAGCGCGGTGCCGATCATGAGGAAGACCCCGTACATGCCGACGATGAAGCGTGGAACGCTCACGTCATCGAGCCCGTATCCCGGCCCGGTGATGAGCGCCATGACCGGATTCTTCGCGAACACCGTCATGTCCTGCAGCGAATCGGCATCCATGACCACGGCGATCGCATTGGCGAAGTACGCCGTGAGTGCGGCGAGGCCGAGCACCCAGAGGGGCATCCACAGCCGATCCCGGCGGAGCATGAAGGCCAGCAGTCGTCCCAGCCCCGTGAGATCTCCGGCGCCGAGGCGGCCGCTCGGTTCGCGCTCATGTGCCCCACGGTGCCTGCCCGGTGTTGCCGACAGCAGATTCATGACTCCTCGCCCTTTCCGTAATGGCGCAGCAGGAGCTGTTCGAGGGTCGGGGGAGTGGCCGTCAGCGATTCGATGTCGTGCTCGCCGAGGGCCCGCATGATCTCGGGCAGGTGCGCGGTCTCGGCACTGAAGTGCAGCTGTGCTCCCTCGCGGACGAGGTCGTGGATTCCCGGCATCGTCGTCAGGGCGGGGATGTCCCGCTCGATGAGGACCGTGATCGTCGTCCGCGCCAGGTGCCGAAGATCCGACAGCGCCCCGGACTCGACGATCCGACCGGCCCGGATGATCGAGACACGGTCGGCCAGCGCCTCGACTTGGGCGAGGATGTGGCTCGAGAGCAGGACTGTGCGTCCCTCGGCTGTGGCCTCCCTCATGCACTCCTGGAACACGGCCTCCATGAGCGGGTCGAGACCGGCGGTGGGTTCGTCGAGGAGGAGCAGATCGACGTGCGAGGCGAGTGCGGAGATGAGGGCGACCTTCTGCCGGTTGCCCTTGGAATAGGTGCGCCCCTTCTTGCGCGGGTCGAGGTCGAAGCGTTCGATGAGTTCGTCGCGTCGGCGGGTGTCGACTCCGCCCCGCAGCCTCGCGAACAAGTCGATCGCCTCCCCGCCCGAGAGTCCGGGCCACAGCTCCACGTCACCGGGGACATAGGCGAGCCGTCGGTGCAGGGAAACGGCTTGGGACCAGGGGTCCTCGCCGAAGAGTCGTGCCCGTCCCGAATCATGGCGCAGAATGCCGAGGAGGATCCTGATGGTCGTGGACTTTCCCGCCCCGTTCGGACCGAGGAAGCCGTGGACCTCGCCGGCCTCGACCTCGAGGGTGAGTCCATCGAGGGCGCGGACGCGGCCGTAGCTCTTGACCACCTCGGTCATGGAGATCGCCGCGGAGGCGCTCGCCCGGGAACCTGTGTGCGCCGTCGGCGTGGTCTGCGCGGTCATGGTCCGTCATCTCCCACAGGGTCTGTTGTCGATCGTGGATGCGGGGTGGGGGAGTCGGCCTCGGCTGTGGCCCCAGACTGATCGGGGACGGTCTCGAGGACTCCGTTCATATAGAGGTCGAGCAGGTGAGGTGCCAGGCGCGTCATCGTCGCGGTGACGTCGCCGGTGCCGAGGTTGGACCTCAGGCGCTGGTCGAGGATCGACGGCGCCAAGGCCATGACGGCGATCGTCGCCGCCTGTCCACGGCTGTCCTCGCTCCGGCGGAAGGTGTAGCCGGCGAAGCCTTCGACGAGGTAGCTCTCGACGAGGTCGACGTAGTGGTCGAAGTAGCGCTGACCGTGTTCGCTGGGGTCGAGCAGGGACTTGACGAGGTAGTCCAGCGCCGTCCTCATCTCCGGGTCGTCGAACATCATCTGCACCGCCATCACCGCGTAACCGGCGTTCTGGGCCTTGGACTCGGAGATCGTTTCGAACACGTGGTCGTCGCAGGCGGTGCGCAGGGCCTCCTTCGATCCGAAATGGTGGATGACCAGGCCGGGGGAGACTCCGGCAGCTGCGGCGATGCCGCGCACGGTCGTCTTCGTGAACCCGTGCTCGGCGAATTCCCTGACCGCAGCGCTGAGGATCCGCTGCGCGGTCTCCGGGGAGGAATTCGGGGAGCGAGTGGGTTGTGAGTCCGGCTTTGTTGAACGCATGTTTAATATTAAACACGTGTTCAACCTACGGCGTCAAGAGTGGAGCCGAATGTCCCTCGGCTGTTCCGCCGGGAAGTCTGCTAGGGGTTCCGCCGAGAAGTCCGCCGGCGAGTTCTGCAGCAAGTTCCATGTCGTAAAGAGCCCATTGACGTACAACCATATGGTTGTATCATAGGTGCATGAAGGTTCTTCACGATGATCAGGTCGATGCGATGTTTCACGCATTGGCCGATCGGACACGGCGTGACATCGTGCGCCGGATCATGGTCGAGGGGCTTTCCGTGTCCGAACTGGCCGCCGATTACGATATGAGCTTCGCTGCCGTCCAGAAGCACGTCGCTGTGCTCGAACGTGCGGGGCTGATATCGAAGCGACGGGTCGGACGGCGTCAGATGGCTCAGGCCCAAGTGAGCTCGATCCGCTCTGTGCGGGACATGCTCGAGGAGCTTGAGGGCATCTGGCGGTCAAGAGTGCAGCGGATCGATGAGCTGCTGGCTCGTGAGGGATACACCGATACCAACGACGGTACTGGGGACGATCACACCATCGTGGCCGCCCACAACGATTGAGGAGCAGCAATGCCTCTCACCGAGACATTCCATGACGAAGACACAAGGACCCTGACGCTCATCGCCGAGTTCGCGGCCCCGCCCGAACGCGTGTGGGACATCTACGCGGATCCGCGCCAGCTCGAGCAGGTCTGGGGCCCGCCGACCTATCCCGCGACGGTCGTCGACCACACGCTCGATCCCGGCGGCAGAGTCACCTACTACATGACCAGCCCCGAGGGGCAGAAGTTCCGCGGGCTGTGGGAGATCGTCTCGGCGGACCGGCCCAACCGCCTCGAGTTCCGCGACTACTTCGCCGACGAGAGCTTCCAAGCCGTCGAGTCGATGCCCGGCAGCACGAACATCTACACGTTCGCCGCGAGTGAAGGCGGCACCACGGCCACCTATGAGTCGGTATTCGATACAGCAGAGGGTCTCAAGACCGTCCTCGAGATGGGTGTGGTCGAAGGATCCGCGGGAGCGATCAACCAGATCGACGAACTGCTCGCCAAGAGCTGAGCGGCGCGATTTCGCCTCGGGATCACCGCCTGCCCGAGGCTACCGGTTCTCGACCTGCGCCTGCATCGAGCGCCGCGGGGCCTCGGGCTTGACCGGGATGATGAGGATGAGGCCGATGAGCAGGACGATGAGGATTCCGAGGGTGCCCGCGCGCTGGAACCCGAAGATCATGATGGAGGCCGCGAACATCGCAGGTCCCAGGAAGCTCACGGCTCGTCCGGTCGTGGCATAGAGGCCGAAGTTCTCCCCGGCCGATTCCGGCGGAGTGATGCGGGCCAGGAACGACCGACTCGAAGCCTGGACCGGACCGACGCAGAAGCTCAGGATCAGGGCGCAGGCCCAGAACACGGCCGCCTCGGCGCTGAAGAGGATCGGCAGCCCACCTGCGATGATGACGATGAGACCGGCGATGATGACGGGTTTCGGCCCGAGCCGATCGTCGAACCACCCGGCGATCATCGCACCGGCACCGGCGGCGACGTTCGCTGCCACACCGAGGATGATGATCTCCGAGGCGGAGAACCCGTAGCTGCCGGCGGCGAGGACCCCTGCGAAGGAGAAGATCGCGGCCAGGCCGTCCCGGAAGACCGCCGAGGCGATGAAGAACCGCAGCGTCTGATGCTCGGTCGACCACATCCGGACCAGACGACGCACGAGGCCCGCATAGTCGGAGACGAAGGCGCGGATCGGGTGTCCGCCCGAGGTGCCTTTGGCCTTCGCACCGGGAGCCGAGAACAGGACCGGGATCGCGAAGATCGCAAACCACACCGCCGAGAGCACAGCGACGATGCGGAACCTCAGTCCCTCCTCGTCGCTGGCTCCGAGGAAGCCGACCTCGGGCTGGATGACGAGGACGAGGAGGATGACGAGCAGGACCAGCCCGCCGACGTAGCCCATGCCCCACCCGAATCCCGAGACCTTGCCGACGTTGTCGGGATTCGTGATGCGGACCATGATGCCGTTGTAGGACACCTCGGCGAACTCGAAGAACACGCTGCCCACGGCCAGGAGCAGCAGACCCAGCCACAGGTACTCGGGGGAGTCGCGGACGAAGAACAGGCCGAACATCGTGAGCACGACGATTCCGG
>NZ_JBQDYQ010000005.1:118447-125590 GCF_052105255.1 Brevibacterium sp. | reverse complement strand
AAAGACCGTTCGGACCCCGGTCGCCGTCTGCGAAGGCGCGCGGCCGGGGCCTCTTGCGTAACCAGGCTGCCGTCATAGCCCAGCTGCCGTCAGAACGGTGGCGGATCCCCGGAGTCCCAGTAGTTGTTCCACTCCACACCTCGACCGGGCTTCGCCTTCTGCGACCGGCGAGGCGCCTCGTCGGTTTCGGTACTCGAGACTCCCCCTGCCCCAGGCGTCGGGACACACTGGTCCCCTCGCCCCGAGTCTTCGAGCTTGGATCGGCGGGATGGCCCCGAGTTCTCGAGCCGTGCCGCTGGGCTCGGTTGGCCGTTGTCGCGAAGCTGTTCCGTGGTGCCGGGGCTCCGCTGTTCAAGCAGATTCGGCAGGTGGGCATAGTTCTCCACCTGACGGGCATGCTCGGCGTTGATCGGGTTGTCCGGCGGATACATTCGTGCGACGACACCACGAGTGAAGGAATACTCCACCGCCCCGTCCTCGGTCATTCGGACCGAGAACCGGCGGTCGGTCTTCGCCTGGTGGTCGGGTTTGCACAACGGGTGGAGGTTCTCGAACGTCGTCTGACCGCCCCGGGACGGATCGGCATGGTCGAAGGGGATGATGTGATCGACTTCCGACGTCTCTGCCCTGCGAGTGCAGCCCGGAGCAGAACAGGACTGCCATCTGCCGACCAAAGGTGCGCGCACGTCCGCAGGGATGTGGTAGCTGCGTGAGCGAGCATCGATCGGCGTACCTGTGGCGGGATCGGTGAGGATCCGGTGCCACGTGAGGCTCTCACCTGCGAGTGCCCGTGCCGCGTCAGGCGGCACCGGTGTGCCGTCCGAGAATGTTCCCGGCAGCTCCGACTTTCCCACCGCGGTGAGATAAGGAACCGTCACCATCACCTTGGCCTGCTCTCGGACCCACTGTCCGTGGGTGGGCATGACGAGTTTGATGGTGGTCTTCACGTCGGCGCCGGTGCCCGCCGCCTCTTCGGCTTCACGCTGCGCCGCCTGCGCGGTGCGGTCGACCGCGGCTGCAGTGATCGGAGCTGCGGGGTCCGCGTCGGCGGCGGTCTCGAGCGCGACTTCCTTGGTGGTGGTCTCACCGGTTGTGGTGTCGTGGGTCGTCACAGCGATGGTCATCTGCGGGGTTGCCCGAGTGGCGATATCGAACATGAGGGCGGCGATGCTGTCCTGATCGGCGACTTCGAGGCCGGCGATGTTCTCATCGGTGAGTGCCGAGATGGTGCCGTTGCGGATCGCTCGGGCGAATGCCTCGATGCGCAGGTAGAAGGCATTGAGTTCCACAGCGGGCCCGGACAGAGTCACCGAGGCGGTGCCGTCGGGGTAGGTCATGATGTCGATTCGGCGGCGCTTCTCGGCCAGTTCGGTTCTGTCGTCGACCGGCACGATCGCCGCGATCTTGAGATTCAGCGACTTCCTGAAGGTCTCCAGGGTGATATCGGCACGGCGGTCACCCAGGTAGGCATCAAGACGCGGCAGATACTCGAATGCGACATCTTTGATGACACGGGTCGCCGCAATCACGTGCTCGATCGTGAACTCACCGGCCAGGCAGCGCTGCAGGAACTTCGGCAGTCCGAACGCCAGTGTGACGGCGTTCGTGATCTCGTTGTAGGCACCTTCGCTCGTCGAGCCGAGGACCGTGGTCAGTTCCGCGATCTCTTCGCGCGTGGCGAGGTCGTGGACCCAGCTGTTGAAAGATTTGTGCAAACCGAACTTGGGGAAATTCGGAAGCGAACTCGCCGACGGACGCTGCGACTGATCGACAATGCTCTTCTCGGTTGCGGAAACATCATCGGTGCTTCCATCGGCGCACGTTTCAGCGGCGTCGTGCGATTCATCGACCTCGCCGGCAGCGACGTCGACACCACCGTCTGAAGCATCGTCCGCTTCGGCCCCATCGTCGGTGGCAGCACCTGCGGGGGCGGCGTCATCATCAGACTCGTCGAGAGGGCGGCCCTCGAGGACGAAACCGGTGGACGTCCAGGGGTCCACGAAGTCATCCCTTTCGGGCAGCAGCCCATCACGTGCCGTGATGAAGCGGCCGACGGTCTCGGTGAATGTCGCGTGGTAGTAGATCTCGTCGCCGAAGGCATAGCGGAGCTTCTCGAGCGCATCGGACAGAAACAGCCCGGCGACGGCTTGGAGCTCAGCGAGACGAACGCCCGTACTCAAGTGAGTCAGGCTGACGACTACGGCCATCGGCGAATCAGGGTCGACGTCGAGACGACGGGGTGAGTCAGGACCGACCAGAGGCACCTGAGGCGACGAAGCGGGGTCGGCCGAAGTCTCGGGCGAACCGGAGACTGGTTCATTCGAGGCATGCTCGAGACCCCTGTCGCCCGGATCCTGAGGATCCTTCATCAGTCTCGCCGCCTTTCACGTCGATGTGAATGCCTTGTGTCTATTCTACCTTCAAAGAGAAGAATTGAATGTCACAGTTCGATTACAAAAAGATTTTTTCTAATTTTCAATGATGTTTGCTGTTCTTTGATGAAGCACTCTCGTCTCAGGTCGAGAGCCACCTGCACGAGCCAGGCACCTATTCAGCCAGCAGACCGGGCAGCTGGTCCATCGCGCTGAAGGTCTCGGCCGCACCTGCTGCCAACAGTGTCTCCGCGGTCTGATGAACCGGAGAGTCCGGGCAGAACCCGAGCACACGGGATCCGGCCGCAGCGCCGGCGATCACCCCGGTGGGGGAATCTTCGATCACGGCCGACTCGGCGGGGTCGACCTGTAAGGATTCGGCTGCTGCCAAATAAACGTCCGGGGCGGGCTTCGATTTCGGCTGCTCCATGCCGGAGAAGATCCGACCCTCGAAGGCATCGAACAGGCCGATCTTACGCAGCTGCAGCTCGATCTTCGGACGATCCGCTCCCGACGCGCAGGCGATCCGGCCCGGGTAGATCTCGGCGATGCGGTCAACGGCATCAACGACTCCCGGAATCGCCTGGAGAGACGCCTCGAGCTGGGCATTGCGCCGCCGTCGGAACTCGGTCATCCACTCCTCGTCGATGCGGAATCCGGTGTGCTCTTCGATGACGTCAGCCTCGTCGCGGAGCATTTTGCCGACGAATCGCGCAATGCATTCGTCGGCGCTCAGCTGCCAGCCGAGCTCCTGCAGCATCTGATGGAGGACACCGTTCGTGATGCTTTCGGAGTCGACGAGGACTCCATCACAATCGAAGAGGATCGCGGAGTACTTCGGAAGTGGGGCCATACTCCGATTCTGCCAGCCGGCACTGCCGCACAATCACACCGCGCCGACCGACACCGCCGTATACAGCACCCGTGCGGTGGCGAGAGCGCAGACGATGATGACCAGCGCAAACAACGTCAGCCAGGCACCGGCGGGCAAGGCCGAACCCTGCGCGAGGATATAGGCATCGGACTGCTGCACGTGGCGCCGGCGCGTATGGACGCGAATGACCTTGACGAGGTCCTTGAGCGACCCGATCGTCAGCGCCGTGCCGAGCGCGGCGACGAAGACCGAGATCCATTCCAGCGGCAGGAAGACGACGACGAGCTGGGCCGCGATCGCCGTGATCACGGCGATGACCGCGCCCGCGAAGTTCCGGATGAAGATGAGCGCGACCAACAGGGCCAGCGCGCCGACTGACAGGGCCAAGGGGGCCCAACCGAAGACCGCCGAGGTGGCCAGGACGAGTCCGAGCACGCCCGGTGCCGGATATCCCCAGAAACCCGCCCATGCGGCGGAGAAGCCGACTCGGCCGAAGGAGTTCATCTGCCCCGAATGATCGAAGTTCAGCGAGATCCCTTTGACCACACGTCCCGTCATCAGGGCCGCGAATGCGTGGCCGAGCTCGTGGATAAAGGTCACGAACAGTCCGAAGAACCTCCAGATCCCCGGAGCCAGAGTCACGACCAGGGGCACTCCGATGACGAGCACGAGCCCGAGGACGTCGAGCTCGAGCCCGTCCTGCCGCCCGAAACCCGAGGTGATGGCATCCCACCACGTCGCCGTTGCCTGCTTGAAGTCCATAGCGGCCCAGTGTACGAACCCCTCCTGAGCGGGACCCTCAGGAGCTCCTCAGCGATTCGGAAGGTCGGGGCTCCGATGACTCGGGAGGTCGCGGTGCCCATGGCTCGGGAGGTCGAGGTGCCTAGACAGCCAGCGACTCGACATCGACCCAAGAACGTTCGTGTACCGACCGCAGCACGGCCTCCGTCACGAGCACGGCTCGCACCCCGTCTCGCAGAGTCGGCAGCCCCTCCGGTCGCTCGCCGGCGAAGTAGGCATAGGAGTCGGCGACGAAGCCATTGAACGCATCCTGGTATCCCTGCGGATGGCCGGCCGGGACCATACACAGACGCGCGGCATCGGCGGACAGGGAGTCGGGATCGCGGACAAGAAGCCCGCTGTCGGCACGCTGACCGAACCACAGCTGTTCGGGCCGCTCCTGCTCGAAGCGCATGCTCGCCTCAGTGCCGGCGATCTCCACGGTCAGTCCGTTCTTGCGTCCGGGCGCCAATTGGGACACCAGCAGGGAACCGATGGCACCACCGGTGAACTCGATCGTCACGGCCACGGTGTCCTCCGTGGTCACCGCGGTGCCGCCTCGGCGGGGGTGAACTGTTCTCGTGGTCGCCACAAGGGACGCTATCCGGTCATCGACGATGAATTCGATGAGGTCGACGAGGTGGGAGCCGATATCGGCGAAGGCCCGCGAAGGGCCGCCGCGCCCGGATTCGACGCGCCAGTTCTCGTCGCCGGAGCCGAGCAGCCAGTCCTGGAGGTATCCGGCGTCAACGGTCAGCAGCGTTCCGGCCTGACCCTCGCGGAATCGGGCGCGGGCTTCACGCACCATCGGGTGGTAGCGGTAGACGAACGGAACGGTCCCAAGCAGACCAGCTTCCTCGGCGCGGGCCAACACGGCACGCGCGGCCGTCGAATCAGTGGCCAAGGGCTTCTCGCAGATGATGTTCGATCCCGCGTCCAGCGCTTGCAGGGACTGCGCGGCGTGGAGGTCATTGGGAGTGCAGATGTGGACCGCATCGAAGGTGCGACCAAGAAGTTCATCGGACGAAGTCGAGGTCTCGAATCCGAGCTGGGCCGCCGCTTGTGCCGATCTCTCCGGCCGTGACGATGCGACTGAGTCGAGCACGGCTCCGGCCGACCGTGCGGCTCGACTGTGGACGCGGCCCATGAACCCGCCGCCGAGCATTCCGATGCGAGGACCTCGTCCCCGCGCAGTGACATCTGAGCGCATGCCTCATTATGCAATCACCTTCCGCACCGAGTCGACCGTCCCCCATTCCCGGAGCTGACACCCCCACGCCGCCGCAACTGACACCCCCGCGCCGCCGGGGACCAATCCACCGACGCTCCGGCCTGGGCCTTTACACTGTGAGAAGCGCCCGCGCAATCCCCCGCTCGCAGCGTGGTCCGCATCTTGCGAAGGAGTGTCATTGTCACAGCACCGCCGATTCGCCCAGGTCGATGTCTTCTCTGCCGTGCCCTTCCAGGGCAACCCCGTCGCGGTCATCATCGACGCCGATGGCCTCGATGAGGAGCAGATGGCCCGCATCGCGAACTGGACGAACCTGTCCGAGACCACCTTCATCCTCCCGCCCGACGACCCCGCAGCCGACTACCGTCTGCGCATCTTCACCCCGCATCGAGAACTGCCCTTCGCCGGCCACCCCACGCTCGGTTCGGCCGCGGCCTGGCTCGACGCCGTCGGGGCCCCGAAGCACGAGGATCGTATCGTCCAGGAGTGCGGTGCCGGCCTCGTCGACATCCGCAGATCCCCCCGCCGAGGCGGCCCGACCGACCCGAGCGCCGATTCCCCGACCGCCTCCGCCGCTGAACCATCCGAAACCCTCGCCTTCGCCGCCCCCGATCGCCTGCGGGCGGGTCCGCTCGACGACGCGTACGTCGATCAGATCGCGGTCGCCCTCGGCGTCGACCGCTCCGAGATCCTCGGCCACCAGTGGGCCGACAACGGCCCCGGCTGGGCGGCCGTGCGGCTGGCCAACGCCGAGAAGGTGCTCGCGCTCACCCCGGACTTCTCGGCCATCCCCGATGCGAAGCTCGGCGTCCTCGGCGCCCACCCGGAAGGGTCGGAGCACGAGTACGAGATCCGCGCCTTCGTGCCCGGAGTCGGAGTCGCCGAGGATCCGGTGACCGGCAGCCTCAACGCCTCCGTCGCCCAATGGCTCGTCGGTGAGAACCTGGCCCCAAACAGCTACACCGCGACCCAGGGAACCGCCCTCGGTCGTTCCGGAGTCGTCTCCATCACGGCCGAGGACGACGAGATCTGGGTCGGCGGAGACACATCCATCTGCATCCGCGGGACGGTGCACACATGAATCGACATCTCACCGAAGTGAACAAACCGAAGAAACGACTGCGCATCTTCCACGGCCGCATGTACTTCGCCCTCCAGGCCCTCGCCGGAGCGGCGTGGTGGCTGGGCACCGCGATGATTCCCGGAGTGGCGGACGCGACCCTCGGCAGCATCGACCCGCTGTTCATCGCGATCGTCGACATTCCGCTGTTCGTCATCGGTTCTGCCTTGGCCGCGCTCAACTTCCGCTGGGCGGTGTGGATCGTCACCGGGTGGACCGTGCTCGTGGCGCTGGGCATGGTCATCTATGCCACCGCCACCACCGAGGCGGGGCTCGGCGCCGTCCTCATGATCCTCGCCGCGCTCGGCAGCCTCCTTGCCGGGGGGCTCATGATCGTCGGCCGCATCCCGTCCGAGAAGCTCCTGGTCGGACCCTTCGCGTTCCGCAGTTCGCACACCCGCATCCGGTCCCGCCTGCTGATGCACACCACCATCCAGATCGTCGTGTTCTGGGGCGTGTTCCTCATCATCATCCCGGTCATCATCAAAGCCTTCGAAGACCGCTGGAACCTCGCCTACAAGTTCCCGATCCTCCTGGTCGTCGTCGGCTTCGCCCTGCTCGCCGTCTCCAGCGTCATCGGCGTGTGGTCGGCGCGGACGATCGCGAACTTCGGCTCCGGCACCCCGCTGCCCTCGCAGATGGCCCACCACCTCGTCGCCCGCGGCCCCTACGCCTTCGTCCGCAACCCGATGGCCATCGCCGGCATCGTCCAGGGTGTGGCGATGGGTCTGCTCATCGGTTCGTGGCTCGTCGTCGTGTACGCGCT
>NZ_JBQDYQ010000005.1:86504-118347 GCF_052105255.1 Brevibacterium sp. | reverse complement strand
AGGGTGTGGCGATGGGTCTGCTCATCGGTTCGTGGCTCGTCGTCGTGTACGCGCTGATCGGCTCACTGCTGTGGAACTGGCTCATCCGCGCCCACGAGGAGACCGACCTGATCGAGCGCTTCGGCGAGGAATACCGCGACTACGCCAAGCGGGTGCGCTGCTGGTGGCCGACCTTCTCGACCGCCGAATCCGATCCCGACCTTGTCAACGAGGACTGACCGGCCTACGCTCAGGCGTGAACGACCATTCACCGGGGAGGCCCCATGGTCACGTTCACCACTGAACTCCTGACACTCGGCAACAATGTCGGCATCAAGGTTCCCGAGGACATCGTGCTCGGCTTCGGCGTGGGCAAGCGGGTCCCGGTCATCGTCACGATCAAAGGCTATTCCTATCCGTCGACGACCGCGGTGATGGGCGGAAAGTACCTGCTCCCGCTGGCCAAGGAACACCGGGAGAAGATCGGCGTCGCCGGTGGTGAGACCCACGAGGTGACGCTCACGCACGACACCTCGAACCGGGAGACCCCGGTTCCCGATTCCCTCGCCGAGGCGCTCGCCGCCGCCGATATCCGCGCCGCTTTCGATGCGCTCGCTCCGTCGAATCGCGAAGATCGTCGATTCGCTGCGCTGATCACCCCGCGTCGTGGAACGTCACCGCATAGCCGTCGGGATCGGCGATCGCGAAGGTCAGCCCGAAGGGGCTGGGAGCGGGTGCCCGGAGGATCTCCACCCCCGCCTCGGCGAGGGAATCATGCAGTGCCTGCGCATCATCGCACCTCAGCCACAGTGCCACCCCGTTTCCCGGACGGTCACCGGAGTCGAGGTCGACGCCGGGCAGCGGCTCGCGCACGGCGAAGGGGATCGGTGAGGTCGTGAACACGACCGCTCCGGGAGGAGCAGCCGGGGCACGGGTGAGTCCGAGCCTGGTTTCGTAGAACTGTGCGGCCGCTTCCACGTCTCGAACCTGCAAGGCGACGAAGTCCGGTCCGCTCACGACAGCTGTATTCACAGTGTCGGTCGTCGATGCACTCATGTTCGTTCCTTTCTCTCGACGCCTCTCCACCTCATAGAGAGTCCGTCCTTCGAATGTGTCAGTATCCTGACATAGACGAATGTATGTCAGAATACTTACATGAGTCAAGGGTCGAAGGATCACACTGCGGGAACCGGGGATGGGCCGGTGGAACTCGAGTCGCTGCTGGGCTATCAGCTCAAGCATCTGCAGACGGCGCTGCGGTCGACGATGGACGAGACGCTGCGGCCGCTGCAGCTGACCACCCCTCAGTACAACTGCCTCGAACAGCTGCGCAGGCGGCCGGGAGCGTCGAATTCCGAGCTCGCGCGCGGCGCCTTCGTCACCCGGCAGACGATGAATACGCTGCTGCGCGGACTGCAGGACCGGGGACTGATCACGAGGCCGGCCACGGCCGAATCCGGTCGCGTCCTGCCCACACGGCTCACCTCGGCCGGCGTTGAGCTGCTCGCTCGGGCCGTCTCCCGCGTCGAAGTGGTCACGGCCCGAATGGTCTCACCGCTCGACGATGAGACTCGGACGATGGTCACCGAGGCGCTCGGCCGGTGCATCGCGGCCCTCGAAGAGCCTGAGAACCGCTGAGGACTGGAAGGTCGGGCCGTCAGCGACAGGACGCCTGGAAAGCCAACGGACAATCGGGGACCGGGACTGTCGTGATCGGACCTACACCAGCGCGAGCTCGTTTTCGGAGTCTCTCCTCGTCGACCGTTTCGGCCATGCGGCCAGGCAGCACAGGCCGAGGAGCGCCCCGATGCCAGCGCCGAGAGTGTTCGTGACGAGGTCGCTGAGCGTGGCGAAGCGGGTCTGTGTGAGCACAGTGCCTTGGAAGATCTCTATGGCGGCGCTGATCTCAACGAACCTCATGGTCGATGGGGACTCTGTCCATCCTCGGCGGCCGGATCGTCATCACGATGAGTCCGACCACCGCTCCGATGCCGGCACCGAGGCTGTTCGTCACGAGATCGCTGATCGTGGCGTAACGCGTCGGTGAGAGCAGGGTCGCCTGCGTGCCCTCAATGAGGCAGGTGAAGGCGATGCCCGCGACCCAGCCGACCCACCAGCGGTGAGGTCCGCACTGAAGGGCGACAAGCAGGCCGAAGGGGATGAACATGCCGACATTCGCGAGCTTCTCGAGGATGACGTAGTCGATCCACGCGGTCGCTCGGTGGGAGGCGAGGAACTCGAGCAGTCCGGCGATGAACGAGCCGGGACCGGTGTCCAACTGGTTGGGTGTGAGCGTGACGAGGCCGATGAAGATCGTGTAGAGGAGGAGCAGCGCCAAGGGCACTGTCCGCAGCGCTCGCCTCGCACCCGTCATTGTTCCCCTATCCCTCGGCCTCCAGTCCCTCGGCCCGGTCTCATTGTGCCCGTCTGCGGCGTGTGGGTCGAGGGATTCCCGCATCGATTGCGGGAATCACCCCGACCATTGCGGTCTCACGCCCGGGATTCAGACGAGGTGGATTCAGACGAGCTGAATCAGGCGATGGCCTCGACATCATCGAAGCTGGCGGTGTCGATGACGACGCGGAAGCGCACGTCTCCGGCCACGACCCGGTCGTAGGCGGCGTCCGCCTCGGTGACGGGGATCGTCTCGATCTGCGCGGCGATGCCGTGTTCGGCGCAGAAGTCGAGCATCTCCTGGGTCTCGGCGATGCCGCCGATGTTCGATCCGGCGATCGCCTTCGCCCCGCCGATGACGGCGCCGAACGAGAACTCCTGCTTCTCGGGCGGGAGGCCGACGACGGCCATGACCCCGCGCGGCTTGAGCAGACGCAGGTAGCGGTTGACGGGAATGTCGGCGCTGATCGTGTTGAGGATGAGGTCGAACTCGCCGGCGTGGTCGGAGAAGAAGTTCTCCTCGGTGGTGGCGAGCATCCGCGTCGCCCCGAGCTCCAGGGCCGACGCTTCCTTCTTCAGCGTGCGGGAGAGCACGGTGACCTCTGCGCCCATGGCCGCGGCGATCTGCACGCCCATATGGCCGAGCCCGCCGAGCCCGAGCACGGCGACCTGCTTGGGAGCGCCGTTCTTCTGCTCACCGGCACCCCAGCGGTTGAGCGGCGCGTAGGTGGTGATTCCCGCGCACAGCAGCGGGGCCGCGACGTCGAAGTCGAGGGCGTCGGGGATCCGGCAGACGAAGCGTTCGTTGACGACGACCTTCTGCGAATACCCGCCCTGGGTGATCGTGCCGTCGACGTCTTCGACGTTGTAGGTGCCGACGCTGCCGTTCAGGCAGTTCTGTTCCTGACCGGCCCGGCATTCCTCGCACTCGCCGCACGAGTTCACCATGCAGCCCACGCCCACGCGGTCGCCGACCTTCCAATCAGTGACATCGGAGCCGACGGCCTCGACGACGCCGGCGATCTCGTGGCCGACGGTGAGCGGGAAGTGCGCCTCGCCCCATTCGTTGCGGATGGTGTGGATGTCGCTGTGGCAGATGCCTGCGGCCTTGATGTCGATGACGACGTCATCGGGTCGGGGATCCCGGCGGTCGATCGTGGCCACGCGGAACGGCTGGTCCGGTCCCGTCTTCTGCAGTGCCTTGACGCTGATGCTCATGTGATCTCCTTGGACTTGCGTATCCGTAGCTGGGCCACATCGTCCAGCGCTTGCGGCCGGCAGTCTATTCCATGCACATGGACTTATTCTTTGAGCGCCCGCTCACCGATGCTCAGGTCGAGAGGGAAATCGACGGGGGCATCCCCGAACAGCAGTCGACCCGCCGAGGCGGCCGCCGCCCAGATCGCCTCCGCCGCCTGATCGGCCTGCTCGGCCGGGGCATGGACGATGACCTCATCGTGGAGGAAGAACACGAGGTGGGCTCTGCGGGAGAAGACCGGCCCCGAGGCGGCCGCCGGGTGAGAGCCCGCCCCACCGTCTGGTGCCGCATCGATCTCCGGCAGCCGCGCCAGGCGCAGCCGCAGATCGGCCAGCCAGGCCAGCGCCCATTCGGCCGCTGTGCCCTGAACGACGAAGTTGCGGGTGAATCGTCCCTGGTCACCGGCGGCCCGCCGGGCCCGCTGCTCATCGGCGCCGGTGGCGTCGAAGCGGTTCGCCGCCCTCTGCAGTCTCTGCCACCCCTCGCCGGGCGGCGGAGAGGTCCGACCCAACCAGGTGGACACGACTCCTCCCGCTCGTCCCGCCTCGGCGGCGGAATCGACGAGGTGCATGGCGGCGGGGAAATTCTGCCGCAGACGCGGCACCAGGGCCCCGGCCTCCCCGGTCGTCGATCCGTACATCGCCCCGAGCACGGCGATCTTCGCCTCCTGCCGGGTCGCGACGATCCCGGCGTCGACGAGCCCGGAGTAGAGATCGCGGCCGAATCCGGCCTCCGCCATCGCCCGGTCTCCGGACATCGCCGCGAGCGCACGGGGTTCGAGCTGGGCGACATCGGCGGAGACGAGCCGCCACCCGTCGTCGGCGCGCAGGGCCGGACGCAGCTGCCGCGGGATCTGCAGGGCCCCTCCCCCGCTGGCCGCCCAGCGCCCGGTGACGACTCCGCCGGGCACATAGACGGGCCTGTACCGCCCCTCGTCGACCCATTCATCGAGCCAATGCCAGCCATTGGCACTCAGCAGCCGCGCCATCTTCTTGTACTCGAGCAAGGGCGCGATCGCCGGATGGTCGCTCGTCTGCAGCTCCCATTTCGAGGTCGAGGCGACGTTGATGCCGGCATTGCGCAGGGACGCGAGCAGCCGGTTCGGCGAATCGAGGTTGACCCGCGGATCGTCGAGTGCGGCTCGGACTTCCTCGGCCTTGGCCAGCATCTTCTGGGGCTTCCCGTCGCGGAGCGGCCGGGGACCGAGCAGTTCGGTCAGGATCCGATCATGTTCGGCCTCGTCCCACGGCACACCCGCCGCGCGCATCTCCGCGGCGACGAGCCCTCCGGCCGATTCCGCGGCCAACAGCAGCCGCAGCCGACCCGGATCGCTCGCGGAGTCCACGGCCGCCGTCTGCCGGACGTATTCGGCCAGGGCCGCCTCGAGGTCGTGCGGAACCTGCGGGATGAATCCGCGTCCGGCGTCGACGTCGAAGAGCGCGGCCGCCTGTTCGGGTGCGGCGGCGTCGGCGGGCGCGGCATCCCACTCGGATGCGGCACGCACCGCCTCCGGTGCAGTGACGAGTTCGGAGCGGGCGAGGATCGCATGGGTCAAGCGCAGATCGTGGCAGCGCTCAAAGCTCACCCCGGCGTCCGACAGCGACGGATACCACTTCGGGGTGTCGCTGAAGACCCAGCGGATCGGGGGTGCAGGAGCGCGATCCGCGGTCCCACCGGCTCCGTTCTGCCCTTCCCCGGCCGCGTCCTCTCGGTCACGGACGAACTCGGGCAGGGCCACCTCGGCGAGGTCGATCCGGCCGATCTCCGCTCCTGTCGCATCGAGATCGACGAGCCCGATCCGAGGCCCCTCGAATCCGTCGCCGGGCAGCGTCCCGAGCACGCAGGCCGCGGGGAGCCGATCGGGGGTGAGGGTCATGGGTTCAGCCTACGCCGCGACGACCTGCGGCTCGGTCCGCCGCGACGCTGTGCGGCACCGGGCGAGCGCGCCCTGTCCGCGCCCCGAGCCGATCGCCGCGGGCGACCGTGATCCTGGTAACGTCGAGAGCGGAATCCGGGTGCCGAACTCCGCTCGAAAGGCCGATACGCAACATGGACGTTGTCTCCGCTCTCACCTCCGCCCTGCCGGCCACGGCCGTCATCACCGATCCCGATTCGATGGACGCCTACCGCTGGGACCGCGCGAACGACCCCGACGCCGGAGTGCCGGTCGCGGTCGTCCGAGCCACCTCCACCGAGGAGGTGCAGACGGTCGTGCGCATCGCCGCCGAGGCGAAGGTCCCGATCGTGCCCCGCGGCGCCGGATCCGGGCTGTCGGGCGGCAGCTCCGCGATCGCCGGCGGGATCGTGCTGTCCCTGGATACGATGCGCGAGATCAGCATCGATCCCGTCACCCGCATGGCCACGGTCCAGCCCGGTGCCTTCAACGCCGAGGTCAAGGCCGCCGCGGCCGAACACGGCCTGTGGTACCCGCCGGACCCCTCGTCCTTCGAGTTCTGCTCCATCGGCGGCAATATCGCCACGAACGCCGGCGGCCTGTGCTGCGTGAAATACGGCGTGACCACGGACTATGTCCTCGGGATGACCGTCGTCCTCGCCGACGGTCGGGCGGTCAAGCTCGGCGGGCCGCGGCTCAAGGACGTCGCCGGTCTGCCGTTGACGAAGCTCTTCGTCGGCTCCGAGGGGACCTTGGGCGTGATCACCGAAGTGACTCTGCGACTCATTCCCGCCCAGCTGCCCCCGACGACCGTCGTCGCGATGTTCCCCGAACTCGCCGATGCCACGAACGCCGTGCTCGACATCGCGAGGGCCATGCGCCCCTCGATGCTCGAGTTCATGGACAGACCGTCGATCAACGCCGTCGAGGACGAGCTGAAGATGGGCCTCGACCGGGAGGCCGAGGGCATGCTCGTCATCCAGTCCGACGAACCCGGGGAGCATTCGAGTGTGCAGGCGACGATCATCGAGGAGATCTGCACCAACAACTCGGCCTCCGAGTGCTATCTCACTGCCGACCCGGATGAGGGCGAAGCCTTCGTCACGGCCCGCCGGATCGCAATTCCGGCCGTGGAGAAGAAGGGGGCACTGCTGCTCGAGGACGTCGGCGTGCCGCTGCCGAAGCTCGGCGATCTGGTGCTCGGGATTGAGAAGATCGCTGCCGACCGCCAGGTGACGATCGCCGTCATCGCCCACGCCGGCGACGGCAACACGCATCCGCTGCTCGTCCTCGACCCCAAGGATGAGGACCAGCAGAAGCGCGCGCAGATCGCCTACGGCGAGGTCATGGATCTGGCCACCGGGCTGGGCGGGACGATCACCGGTGAGCACGGCGTCGGCCGGCTCAAGGCACCGTGGCTCGCGCCCTACCTCGGCGAGGACGTCATGGAGCTCAACCACCGGATCAAGCAGGCCCTCGACCCGGACAACATCTTCAACCCGGGATCGGTCTACACCGGGCTGGTCTGAAGCTCCGCCCGTCGGGACCGGCTCGGTTGGTTCGGGACCGTCTCGGCGGTCCGGACTGGGGCCACAGCCGCCTCGGCGGAGGGGATTCGTGGAAGAATTCTGCACAGCTGTCGAATCGGCGTCGATTCGATCGTCTTCTCTGTAAGCGACCGAAATCCGGCCGCCGCACACAGAACGGAGCGAACCATGCGCTATTCACTGATCTTCCACGCACCCGAGCCCGGAGCCGACGGCCCCGCCCCCACCGAAGAGGACGTCCAGGAGATGATGCGCCTCATGGACGACTTCGGCCATGCGCTGACCTCGGCCGGGGTCTTCGTCGCCTGGGAGATGCTCGCACCCCACTCTGAGACGAAGACCGTGACCCGGAGGACCGGAGAGGTCGTCATCGAGGATGGGCCCTTTGCCGCGGCGAAAGAGACCCTGGCCGGGGTCGTCGTCATCGACGTTCCCGACATCGAGGCGGCCCTGGCCTGGGCCGAGAAGTTCCCCGGCACGAGCTACGGCACCATCGAGGTCCGACCCGCGGCGACCTCGTTCGTCGACGGCACGTGGACCCGACCGGGCGACGAGCCGACGCGCCCCGGCGACTGCCCGTCCCGCCCGGACGGCTCCTCCTGATCACTCGCCGATGACCGAGTCCGCCGATCCTGCCGAGCGCGCGATGATCCTGTCCCAGGACGGCTGGGGCAGGATCATCGCGCTCATCGCGGCCGCCGATGGTGATATCTCCGGCGCCGAGGATGCGCTGTCCAGCGCCCTCGAACGTGCCGTGACCGCGTGGCGGGCCCACGGACCGCCCGCCAATCCCGAGGGCTGGCTCTACCGGGTGGCTCTCAATGCCCGCCGGGACGTGTGGAGATCGGCGGCGGCACGGACCTCGACGGCCCTCGACGAGGAAACGATCGACCGCATCGACGGCGGCCCCGACCCCGCCCATCACGACCCTGCCGCCCTGCCCGACCGCCGGCTCGAACTCCTCGCCGCCTGCGCGCATCCGGACATCGACCCTCCCGCCCGGCCGCTGCTCATGCTCTCGGCGGTGATGGGGATGGCGACGAAGCAGATCGCGGCAGCCATGGCCCTGCGGACTGGCAGCACTTGACGCGCTCGCTGCCGACTCGCCTCGTCTCTCCGCATTCCAACCTGCCTGGGTGCTGCGGGCTCACTTGCTCGCCCGCCTCGGCCGCACTGACGAGGCGGCCACCGCCCGCCGGCGGGCGCTCGACCTGACCACCGACCCGGCCGAACGCGAGTACCTCTCGGTAGGACTCACCTGAGACGGACGTCACCTCGTCTTCGGGATGGGCGGGGGTACGGCATATGATGGTGAAATCAATCCACAGACTCCGAAACCATCCTGCATGCACAATTCCTCTCAGACCGAACCCGCCCAGGGCACGTCCCAGGGCTTCGCCCACGCAAAGGCGATCCTGTTCGGCGAACACGCGGTTGTCTACGGCTCTCCGGCCGTCGCAGTGCCACTGCACGGGCTCGGAGTCCAGACCGACATCCGCCGGTCCCCGCATCAGGAGACCCGGATCGAGAGCCAGCTGTTCTCCGGAAATGCGCAGACCGCTCCGGAGCCGATGGGCCCCGTCGTCGCCGGTCTCAACGCCGCATTGAAGGCCGTGGGAAATCCCGATGCCGAGGTGGAGCTGCTCATCCGTTCGGCGATCCCCCACAGTCGCGGCCTGGGTTCGAGTGCAGCCGTGGCCACCTCCGTGGCCCGCGCGGTCGCGAACCTGCATGCGACGGTCTTCGACGAGAACACCCTCCACGAAATCGTGCAGGCGGCCGAAACCGTCGCCCATGGCCGACCCAGCGGAATCGATGCCTGGGCCGTGGCCAAACCCGCCCCCATCCGCTTCCAGACCGGGTGCGCCCAGACCATCGACGTCGGTCAGCGCCTCGTCTTCGTCCTCGCGGACTCCGGTCTTCACGGGTCCACCGCCGAGGCGGTCGGCGGGGTCCGAGCCCGCCGTGACGCCGATCCTGTGCGCATCGGGGGGATGATCGACCGTCTGGCCGAAATCACCGATTCCGCCGTCGACAACATCCGCTCCGGTGATCGTGGGGCGATCGGCACGCTGATGAACGAAGCCCATGGACTGCTCGGCAGCCTCGGCGTGTCGACCCCGACCCTCGATTCCCTCGTGGATGCCGCCACGGCGGCCGGGGCCTGGGGTGCCAAACTCACCGGCGGCGGACTCGGCGGCTGCGTGCTGGCCCTGGCCGAGGACGATGATTCGGCCGAAGAGCTCGCCGAGGCCCTGCGCAAGGCGGGAGCACCCCGCACCTGGACGACGGAGGTCAGACCGACATGAGAACGACGACGGCGCGGGCCTACCCGAACATCGCCCTGGTCAAGTACTGGGGCAAGGCCGATGAGGAGCTCATCCTGCCCGCTGCGGGCAGTCTGTCGCTGACGCTGAACCATTTCGAGACCACGACCACCGTGGTGCCCGCCCCGGACGCCGAGAACGATGTCCTCGAACTCGACGGCGCACTCGCCGATGCCGGTCAGACCGACCGCATCTCGACTTTCCTCGACCATGTCCGCGCCCTGGCGGGACGCGATGACCGGGTCCTCGTCCGGTCCCGCAACTCCGTGCCCACGGGGGCGGGGCTCGCCTCCTCGGCGTCAGGATTCGCAGCACTGGCCACAGCCGCTGCTGCCGCCTTCGACCTCGACCTCGACGCCAAAGACCTCAGCCGGCTGGCCCGCCGCGGTTCGGGGTCGGCCTGCCGCTCGATTCCCGACGGCATCGCCGTCTGGCACGCCGGCGACGACGCCGCCTCCTTCGCCGAGACCGTTCCCGCCCCGGATATGCGGATGATCATCGTCACCGTCAACCGGGCGAGGAAGGCCGTGTCCTCCCGCGAGGCGATGCGCCTGACCGCCGCCACCTCCCCCTTCTACTCCGGTTGGGTGTCCTCGACCGAGGACTACCTCCAGCAGATGGTCGCCGCCTGTGCGGCCGGGGACTTCACCCGCATCGGCGAGATCACCGAATCCCACGCCCTGCGCATGCACGGACTCATCCAGTCCACCGTGCCGCCGATCGGGTTCCTCAATCCGACCAGCCACGCGATCTTCGACGCCGTGGCCGACGCGCGCGAGTCTGGAATCGAAGCCTATTCGACCGCCGATGCCGGCCCGAACGTCGCCGTCATCGTCCGCCCCCATGACGCAGAGGCGCTGGCCGAGAAGCTCTCCGGCTTCGGCGACGTCCGCGTCGTCGCGCCGGGCCCGGGAGCCCACCTGCTCACCGCCGCTGACGCAGTCCCGCCCGCAGACGCAGTGAACCCGGCTGCGGGTGAGGGCAGCCTGGCATGATCGAGACCCGGGCGCCCGGCAAGCTGTTCATCGCCGGCGAATACGCCGTCGTCGAACCCGGACAGCCCGCCGTGCTCATCGCCGTCGACCGGTGCATCACCGTCCGGCTGACCGAGAGCGAAGGTGCTGGCCGCATCCACTCGAGCGAATACGGTCAGGCTCCCGTCGTGTGGCGGCGCGAAGACGATGGTGAGCAGATCATCGTCGATGAGCGCCCCTTCGACTATGTGCTCTCGGCGATCTCCACCGTCGAAGAGCTGCGCTCCGGCCGGGGTGCCAGCCCCCGCTACTTCGATCTCGAGATCTCCAGCGAACTCAATGACTCAGACGGCCGGAAGTTCGGTCTCGGTTCCTCGGCGGCCGTGACGGTGGCGACGATCGCCGCCCTCGATGAGTTCTATCGCCTCGGGCTGACCCTGACCGAACGCTTCAAACTCGCGGTCTTAGCGACCATCGCGATCTCCACGAAGGCCTCCGGCGGTGATCTCGCCGCGAGCACCTTCGGCGGCTGGATCCGCTACTCCTCCCCCGACCGTGCAGCCCTGCACGCTCACCGCGAAGCCCACGGGGTCGTGTCCGCCATGAGCTGCTCGGAATGGGCGGGCTGCTCGGCCCGACGGGTCAGACCACCGAGCTCGCTCGACCTCCTCGTCGGCTGGACCGGATCACCGGCGTCGACCGAACACCTCGTCACACGCGTGCACACCCCGCGCGAGCCGGAATCCGAATCCTCTGCCGAATCGACTTCGGCACCGCAGAAGGCGCGCCCACTCGTGTCCTTCGCCGCCGAGTCGCACACGCTCGTCGACGACCTGGTGGCGGCCTTCGACGCCGACGATGCCGAGGCGAGCCTGACCACGCTCCGTTCCGTGCGTGCCCTGCTGCGGCGACTGAGCGACTCCACGGGCAGCCTCATCGAAACCGAGGCCCTGCACGACCTGTGCGAGATCGCCGAAACCTACGGGGCCGCAGCGAAGCCCTCGGGAGCCGGCGGCGGCGACTGCGGAATCGCCCTCGCTCAAACACAGACCGAAGCACAGACCATTCTCAGCGGCTGGGAAGCCGCCGGAATCCGACCCCTGGACCTCGGTGCCCACCGAGAGGAAGGCGAGATCGATGAGTTCTGAGACCCCGGCATCCGTCGAGACACCGGAGACCAAAGCCTCACGGGCCTCCCGCAAGGACGACCACGTACGCCTCGCCTCGGCGCAGCAGACGGAGGGGCCGCGGCGGACCGACTTCGACGACCTCGAATTCGTCCACCATGCGCTCTCGGGCACGAACCCCGAACTTGTCGACCTCAGCGTCGAACTAGGCGACTGGACGTGGCCGACGCCCTTCTACGTCAACGGCATGACCGGCGGCACGGAGACCACGGCGAAGATCAACCGCGACCTGGCCATCGCCGCCGCCGAGACCGGCCTGCCCATGGCCTGCGGATCGATGAGCGTGGCCCTCGACGACGCCGAAGCAGCGAAGGGCTTCACCGTCATCCGAGAGGAGAACCCGGACGGCTTCGTCATGGGCAACCTCGGTGCCGGTCGCAGCGCCGATGATGCCCGGCGGGCCGTCGAACTGCTGGGTGCCGATGCCCTCCAGCTGCACATCAACCCCGTGCAGGAGACCGCGATGCCCGAAGGCACCCGCGACTTCTCCACCTGGCTGTCCGGCCTTGAGGACATCGTCGCCGCCTGCCCCGTGCCCGTCGTCGTCAAAGAGGTGGGATTCGGCCTCAGCCGCCGGACCCTGCGGCTGCTCGCCGATATCGGGGTCCAGTACGCCGATGTCTCCGGCGCCGGAGGCACGGACTTCCTGCGCATCGAGAACGATCGCGCACCGGCCGAGGACTTCTCCATGCTCACCGGCTTCGGCCAGTCGGCCCTGGCCTGCCTGCTCGACGCCCCGGCCGAGTGGACGACCGAGACGACGATGGACGACGGCGTCTCGAACCGCGTGCTGCTGGCCTCCGGCGGCGTGCGCAACCCCTATGATGTTGTGAAAGCACTGGCCTGCGGTGCTCGCGCCGTCGGCGTAGCCGGCACGTTCCTGCAGACCGTGCTCGACCATGGTCCGGACGGGCTCGTCGATCTCGTGCACACCTGGCAGACTCAGACCTCGGCTCTGTTCGCCCTGCTCGGGGCGCAGCGATCCACGGACCTCACGGCCACGGACCTGCTTACGCGGGGCCACCTCGGCGAGTTCGCCCGCCTGCGCGGAATCGACGTCACCGCGCTCTCGCACCGATCCGACGTCCTTTCGAGGAGGAATCAGCTGTGAATCAGCAGACCACGATCACCGGGATCCCCACCACGTGGGTCGGTCCCCTGCGGGTCAGCGGCGAAGCGCTGGCGCCGAGTGGCACCCACACCGAGGTGGCCGTGCCCCTGGCAACGTACGAGACCCCGCTGTGGCCCTCCGTCGGGCGCGGGGCGTCGATCTCCCGCGAGATCGACGGCGGGATCCGCACCGTCATCGTCGATGAGCGGATGACCCGGTCCGTGCTGTTCGTCGCCGAATCCGCGATCGGCGCTTCAGCCGCCGCCCAGGCCATCCGTCACCGCACCCGTGAACTCGAATCCGTCGTCGAAGCCGGGTCCGGCCACTGCCGGCTCATCGAGATCCACCCCGAGATCGTCGGGAACCTGATCTTCGTCCGCTTCGCCTTCCGCACGAACGACGCCTCGGGGCACAATATGGTCACCCAGGCCTCGGATTCGCTCATGGACACCATCCTGTCCTGGCAGCTTGGCCTCGACTACGGCTCGGTGTCCGGCAACTACTGCTCGGACAAGAAGGCCACCGCGGTCAACGGAATCCTCGGACGCGGACGCAATGTCGTCGCCGAGATCGTCCTGCCCCACGAGGTCGTCGAGCGTCGCCTGCGCACGAGCGCGGAGAAGATCGTCGAACTCGTCGTGCGCAAGAACCTCGTCGGGTCGACGATCGCCGGAGCCCTGCGCTCGGCGAACGCCCACTATGCGAACATGCTGCTCGCCTTCTACCTGGCCACCGGTCAGGATGCGGCGAACATCGTCGAAGGTTCGCAGGGCATCACCTATGCGGAGAACCGCCCCGAGGGACTGTACTTCTCGACGACGCTGCCGCACCTCATCGTCGGCACCGTCGGCAACGGCAAGGATCTGCCGCATGTCGATGAGGCTCTGACACGTCTCGGCTGCCGTGAGGATCGTGAGCCGGGAGCGAATTCGCGTCGCCTGGCCGCGCTCATGGCCGCGACCGTGCTCTGCGGTGAGCTCTCGCTGCTCGCCGCGCAGACGAACCCGGGTGAGCTGATGGACACTCACCGCCAGATGGAACGCAAGGCTGAGGCAGAGCGGGATGCCGCCGCTCAGCGGGAGGACGGCGAGGCCGCATGACATCACACACTGCTGCGGGCACTGCACCGATCGGAATCGATGACATCGAACTGGCTACGAGCCATCATGTCGTCAGGCTCGATGACTTCGCTGAGGCGAACGGCACCGATCCGGACAAGTTCCGCCTCGGCCTCGGCCAGGACGAGTTCAGCTTCCCGGCTCCGGATGAGGATGTCGTGACGATGGCGGCCGCGGCCGCCGCGCCGATCATCCGGCGCAGCGGTTCCGACGGAATCCGCACCCTGCTGTTCGCCACCGAATCGGGGATCGACCAGTCGAAGGCCGCCGGCATGGCCGTGCACTCGCTGCTCGACCTGCCGTCGCAGATGCGTGTCGTCGAGGTCAAGGAAGCCTGCTATTCGGCGACGGCGGCGCTGCAGGCCGCCGTCGGCATCGTCACCCGTTCTCCCGGCCAGCGGGTGCTCGTCATCGCCTCGGATGTCGCCCGCTACGAACTCGACACCCCCGGTGAGCCCACTCAGGGCGCCGGTGCCGTGGCGATGCTCGTCTCCGCGGATCCGAAGCTGCTCGAGATCGAACCGGTCTCGGGGCTGAACTCGGCCGATGTCGACGACTTCTGGCGCCCGAACGATTCGACGACCGCGATCGTCGACGGGGCCCTGTCGGTCACCGCCTACCTCGACTCGCTCACCGGAGCGTGGACCGATCTGGCCGCGCGGGGCGGACCGGCGATGGCCGAGATCGACCGCGTGCTCTACCACCAGCCGTTCACGAAGATGGCGAAGAAAGCGCAGGTCCACCTCGCCGGGCTCACCGGTGAGGATCTCGAGACGGAGATCGTCGCATGGACCGCCGCGGGCACTGCCGGTTCTGGCACACCTGCCGCCGACTCGGCCGCTGCCTCGGGCCCGGCCGCTGCCGCCGGTGCCGATAACTCCGTTGCCACCGGCCCGCGCGATACCGGGCTGGCCACGAGCACCCTGTACAACCGTCGCCTCGGCAACTCCTATACCGCTTCGCTCTATGCAGGACTGTGCTCGCTGCTCGACCACGATGAGGATCTCGCGGGCAAGCGCATCGGATTCTTCAGCTACGGATCGGGCAGCGTCGGTGAGTTCTTCACCACCCGCGTCGTCCCCGGCTACGAGCAGCATTCGCGCCGACAGGCCGTCACCGAGGCGCTCGACGCCCGAGTGCCGCTGTCCATCGACGCCTATCGCGCGCTCCATGCGACCGAACTCTCCAGCGCCGAGGACGTCACGACCCCGAAGGTGACCGCGGGACCGTTCCGCTTCGCCGGGATCAAGGGCGGTGCCCGCAACTACGAGCGCGCCTAGGCGGCTCACCCGACGCCCCACGCACTGCGTAAGGCCCAGTTTGAGTTGAACAGCCCATGTTTGAAACAGGGCTGTTCAACTCAAACTGGGCCTTTCGCGAGTTTTCAACCGACCGCAGGCAAGAAGAAGCCCCTCACCCTGACCCTGTCGGGACCCAGTGAGGGGATTGTCATTCGCTGTGCGCGAGGGGGGACTTGAACCCCCACGACCTTGCGGCCACTGGCACCTGAAGCCAGCGCGTCTACCAATTCCGCCACTCGCGCGAACAAGGTAAAACTCTAGCATCGGAGACGGCGAAACTGAAAACCGAGGAAGCCGAAACCGCCCGAACGTGTCCACCTTCACATTCTCGCCGGTCGCCGCGCCGGCGACTCACCCCGCAGCGAAGGCCCCACTCCCTCCGCAGCTGCTGAGGTGACTCGCCCCGCAGACGAGCCCACCTGCACCGCGCGCACTGCCTCGATCTTCCCTGGACGCGCGCAGGGAATCACGGCACAGCTTCGCCCTGCGAACACGCGTGACGTGAGTTGAGAGCCTCACCGCGTTAGGATTGGGTGTTGATGTGCCCAGAGTGCACGTGATCAGGACCACCTGGTCAGAGCACTCGGCGCCGCTTGGCGAAGAGTTCGTCCGGCAACGGCAACACCTGATGAGGAGGTGCCATGGGGTTACTCGATCGCTTCGAGAAGGGGCTGGAGAACGTCGTCAACGGCGCCTTCGCGAAGGCCTTCCGATCCCAGGTCGAACCCGTCGAGCTCGCCGGAGCCCTGCGCCGTGAGGCTGACAACAAGGCCGCCGTGGTCTCCCGCGGTCGCACCCTGACCGCCAACCACTACGTCATCGAGCTCTCGCAGACCGACTACGACCGACTCTCCGGACTCGAGTCAGAACTGCGCTCCGATCTGCGCCAGGTCGTCGGCGATCACGCCGTCGAACAGGCCTACAGCTTCGTCGGCCCCGTCTCCGTCGAATTCGCTCTCGCCGACGACCTCGACACGGGAATGTACCGCGTCGTGTCCTCGACCCAGCGTCCCGACGGCTCTCCTGCCGCCCAGCCGGCCAACCGCGGCGGCTACGACCCGATCTCGCGGGCGAATTCGATCGTCGGCGAGTCCCCGAACTCCGATTCCCGACCCGCGACCCCGCGCCGCACCCCCGAACCCGCCCGTTCGGCTCCGCCCCCCGCCGCGACCTCGCGACCGAACACTGCCTCCCGGCCAGCACCGGCACCGGCACCTGCTCGCACCATCGAAGCGAGCGTCACCATCGACGGTCGCACACAGATGCTGCGCCAGGGCACGAACACCTTCGGTCGATCCTCGTCGAGCTCGGACTTCGTCATCGACGACCCCGGGGTCTCACGTCGTCATTTCGAGATCGTCGTCGAAGGCGACCGGGCCGTGGCCAATGACCTCGGTTCGACGAACGGCACTCTGCTGCACGGACGCAAACTGACATCGGCGACCCTGTCCGACGGCGATGTCCTCCTCGCCGGAGAGGCCGAGGTCCACTACAACGAGCGGGATGCCCAGTGAGCGAATTCACCGTCACCGTCTTCCGGTTGGCATTCTTCGTCATCCTCTGGCTCTTCGTCCTCGGAGTCGCCGGAGTCCTCCGCCGCGACATCTTCGGCCCCCGAAAGGCCCGCGCCGGAAAGAAGTCTCGCCGAGGCGGCTCCCAGTCCGCACCGCCGCCACCGTCGCGCCCGGCTCCCGCACCTCGTCCGGCGGCCGGCCCGGTCGCCCACGCCCATCCGGGCACCATCCGCATCACCGACGGCCCCTTGGCCGGTCAGACGCTGATACTCTCGGGAGCGCCCGTGACCTTCGGACGAGCTCCCGACAACACGATCATCATCAACGACGACTTCGCCTCCAGCCATCATGCTCGGATCTCGGCGAAGAACGGCGCCTGGATGCTCGAAGACCTCGGGTCGACGAACGGCACCATCGTCGACGGCGCACGCATGACCGGGCCCATCCAGCTGGCCATCGGCAACCGGATCACCATCGGACATACGACCCTGGAGACCCAATCGTGACGACCGGCGGTACCATCACTCTCCGTTCGGCAGCCCGGTCTCACACCGGGCTGGTGCGTAAGAACAACCAGGACTCCGGCTATGCGGGACCCAATTTCCTGCTCATCGCCGACGGAATGGGCGGTCACGCCGGCGGAGATGTCGCCTCGGCGATCACCGTGTCCCGCCTGGCCGAACTCGACCGCGAACCCGGTGGCGAAGACGCCCTCGAACTCCTCCGCACCTCGATCCTCGAAGCCAATGACCGCATCTGCCGTGGTGTCGGCGAACAGCCCGAACTCGCCGGAATGGGTACCACCGTCACCGCTGTTCTGCGCGCGACCGGCAACCGCTTCGCTCTCGCCCATATCGGCGACTCGCGCGGCTATGTGCTGCGCGACGACAAGCTTCAGCCGATCACCCACGACCACACGTTCGTGCAGATGCTCGTCGACGAGGGCCGGATCACCCCCGAGGAGGCCGAGACCCATCCCCAGCGCTCGGTGGTGATGAAGGTCCTCGGCGATGTCGGTGCCTCTCCCGACCTCGATCTGTCCCTGCGCGAGGCCCAGGTCGGCGACCGCTGGATGCTGTGCTCGGACGGTCTGACCGGATTCGCCGATATCGACGACATCACCCGCGTGCTCAAAGAGGTGGCCGACCCCGACGAGGCCTGTCGGCAGCTCATCGACCTGGCATTGGCCGGAGGCGGCGCCGATAACGTCACCGTTGTCGTCGGCGATGTCCTCGAAGGCGAAGTCGAGACCACCGAAGGCGTGTCCGTCGGTTCCGTCCACCTCAATCCGCGCTACGCCGCGATCGGTGCGAATCCCGACACCGAGGCGACCGTCGACACCGAAGCCCATGAGACCTTCCCCGCAGGCGATGTCTCCGCCGACACCGCACCGATCCACACCGTCGACGGCGAGGACCGCGAACCGCGGGACGGCACCACTCAGCCGCTGCGGACCAACACCGCTGCCGAGGCAGAAGAGGAGGCCGACCTCGATGATGAAGTCGAGAAAAGGTCCTACCTCGGGTGGATCATCACCGCCATCGTGATCGTCGCGCTTGCTGTCGGCGGATTCTTCGCCTTCAACTACGTCAGCCACCAGTACTATGTCGCCGACGACGACGGTAGAGTCTCCCTCTACAGGGGTCTCGACACCACGCTCGGACCCATCGAACTCAGCCGACTCGTCGACACCACGGATATCGACGTCGGCAGCCTCAACAGCTACTCCCAGGACCGGCTCCGCGGTTCGATTCCCGCGGGATCCCGCGACGAGGCGGATCGCATCATCGACAATCTGCGCAAGGAATCCGATCGCTCCGCCGGAATGTCCGGCGATGTCGAGGATTCGACCAGTCCGACCGACCCGGCCCCCTCACCTCCGGACTCGAAGTCCGCGGACCCCAGTGACGCCATCACCCGGGAGTCGCAGTGATGAACCAGGCTCCCTCGCAGACCGCGCGCCCCAGAACCTACCGTCTGGCCGAGCTCGGTCTCCTGATCCTGGCAATCGCCGTCGCCACCAGTGCCTACGCCCTCGTCGGCCTCGGCGTCGAAGACACCATCCCGGCCAATGTCTACGGGTATGCCGCATGGCTGGCCGCACTCGGCGTCATCCTTCACATCATCGTGTGGATCAAGGCGAAATACGCCGATCCCGTGCTCGTGCCGATCGCGGTGCTGCTCAACGGGCTCGGCCTGGCCATGATCTACCGCGTCGACCTCGGCCGCGACGAATACCTCGGTTCGGCGATGACCCAGCTGGTGTGGATGACACTCGGCGTGGGCCTGGCCATCGCCGTGATCTTCGTCGTCCGCGACCACCGCTGGCTGCGCCGCTACACCTATGTCTCGGGCTTCGCCGCCCTGGTCTTCCTCGTGCTTCCGCTCATCCCGGGCATCGGCAAGACCATCAACGGCGCCCGCATCTGGATCGGCGTCGGCCCTCTGTCCTTCCAGCCCGGTGAGATCGCGAAGATCCTGCTGGCCATCTTCTTCGCCGGCTACCTCGTCACCTACAAGGACCAGCTCGTCGCCGCCGGGCCGAAGATCCTCGGCATCCGCTTCCCCCGCCTGCGCGACTTCGGACCCATCGTCGTCGCCTGGGTCGCCAGCGTCGGCGTCCTCGTCTTCGAACGCGACCTCGGCACCTCCCTGCTCTTCTTCGGCCTCTTCGTCGCCATGCTCTATGTGGCCACGTCGAAGGTCTCGTGGATCATCCTCGGCCTCGGATTCTTCTCCATCGGTGCGGTAGCGGCGACGTTCCTCTTCTCCCATGTGGACCAGCGTGTGTCCGGGTGGCTCAATGCGCTGACCCCCGAGGAGTACAACAAGACTCCCGGTGGTTCCTACCAGCTCGTGCAGGGCCTGTTCGGCATGTCCAACGGCGGACTCATCGGCACCGGCTTCGGTGAGGGCCGACCGAATATGGTGCCCTACGCCGAGTCTGACTTCATCTACGCCAGCTTCGGTGAGGAGATCGGCATGGCCGGACTCTTCGTCATCCTGCTGTGCTACCTGTTCATCTTCCAGCGCGGAATCCGCACCGCTCAGCAGCTCCGTGACGGCTTCGGCACCCTGCTGGCCACGGGCCTGTCGTTCACGATCGCCCTGCAGGTCTTCGTCGTCGTCGGCGGCGTCACACGTCTCATTCCGCTGACGGGTCTGACCACGCCGTTCCTCGCACAGGGCGGTTCCTCGCTCATCGCGAACTGGATGATCATCGCCCTGCTGCTGCGGATCTCGGACAATGCCAGGCGCCCCGTGGAGGAATTCCACACCGGAGTGCTCACCATCACCGAGGATCCCGAGCCCGTTCCCGCGGATGCTCGCGCCAACGACACGGCCGCCTCGGCGCTCACCGTCGACGAGGATGCCCCCACGACGAACCTGCCGTCCGCGGGCGCACGGCCCAGCGGCGAGGCTCCCACCGACTTCGATCAACGACCCACCGGAGGTGAACGATGAAGAAGCCATTGACGCATATCGCCGTCGTCGGATTCGTCATGTTCGCGCTCCTGTTCGGGTCGACGAGCTGGGTGCAGTACGTGACTGCGGATTCGCTGAACAACAATCCGCTGAACAACCGCCGGATCCTCGACCAGCTGGCCCGTGACCGCGGTCCGATCCTCGTCGACGGCACCCCGATCGCGTATTCGGAACCGGTCGACGACAAGTACAAGTACCAGCGCAAATACGGCTCGGACAACCTCGATCCGCGCGCCTACGCCTCCCTGACCGGCTACTACTCCATCGTGTCCGGGGCCTCCGGCATGGAGCGCGCCGCCGGTGACTACCTCTCCGGCGATTCCGACGCCCTCTTCTACGACAAGGTCGGCAGCTTCTTCACCGGTGAGCAGCCTCGCGGCGCCGCCGTCGAGCTGACGATCGACCCGAAGGTCCAGCAGGCGGCGTGGGACGGACTGGGCAACCAGAACGGCGCCGCCGTGGCTCTCGACCCGAAGACCGGGAAGATCCTGGCCATGGCCTCGACCCCGGGCTGGGACCCCAATGCCCTGGCCAGCCACGACGCGACCGAAGCCAGCCAGGCCTATAAGAACCTAGAAGCCGCCGACGGCAAACCCGCCTACAACCGCGCTATCGGCGGCAACCTGTATCCGCCGGGCTCGACATTCAAGGTCCTCGTCGCAGCGGCCGCGCTGGAATCCGGGGACTACGAGCCCGATTCGCAGCTCAACGGACCCGCCACGCTCGATCTGCCGCAGACGACGGCGACGATCGGCAACTCGCATCCCGGTGCCTGCCGCAACGGGGGCAAGCCGACGCTGGCCGATTCGCTCGCTGAATCCTGCAACACCTCATTCGCCTCCCTGGGCATGGACCTCGGAGAAGACGCGATCGCGGAGCAGGCCGAGAAGTTCGGCTTCGGCGAGGATCTCGAGATCCCTCTCGATGTCACCCCGTCCTCCTTCCCGTCCGACCTCAATCCGCCGCAGCTGGCTCAGTCCTCGCTCGGTCAGTACGAGGTCAGGTCGACTCCGCTGCAGATGGCGATGATGACCGCGGGAATCGCCAACGGCGGCAAGATGATGAAGCCCCAGCTCGTCGACAGGGTGCTCAATGCGAACACCCTCGAGTCGATCTCCGAGACCCGCCCGAGCCAGATGTCCCGCCCCGTGTCCGGAGGCACGGCCGACAAGCTCACCGACATGATGACCGGTGTGGTCGAGAACGGCACCGCCTCGGTGGCGAAGATGGGCGATACGAAGGTCGCAGCGAAGACCGGCACGGCCCAGCACGCCACGGGCGCGGCACCCCATGCCTGGTTCATCTCCTTCGCCCCCGCCGACGACCCTCAGGTCGCGGTCGCGGTCGTGGTCGAGAACGGCGGAAACGCGGGCAATGAAGCTTATGGTGCGACGGTCGCAGGACCGATCGCGAAGAACATGATGGAAGCGGTGGTCGAGAAATGAGACCCGTCGAAGGCACCCTGTTGGGCAACCGTTACAAACTCACCTCCCGGATCGCCGTCGGCGGCATGGGCGAGGTGTGGAAGGGTGTGGACTCCGTGCTCGGCCGCGAGGTCGCGGCGAAGATCCTCAAGGACGAGTACCTCTCCGAATCGACGTTCCTCGCCCGGTTCCGTGCCGAAGCCCAGAACATGGGCCGCGTCTCCGACCCGGGAATCGCCGGCGTCTACGACTACGGTGACGAGCAGGGTTCGCCCTATCTCGTCATGGAATACGTGCCCGGTGAGGCCCTGTCGGCCATCATCGAACGCAGTGCGCCCCTGTCAGAGGCCGATACGCTCTCCATCGTCACCCAAGCCGCTGCCGCCCTCGGCGCCGCACACAAGGTGGGCGTCATCCACCGCGACATCAAGCCCGGCAACATCCTCATGACTCCGGACTTCCGGGTCAAGATCACGGACTTCGGCATCGCCCGGGTCACCGATCAGGCACCGCTGACGAAGACCGGGCAGGTCATGGGCACCGCCCAGTACCTCGCTCCCGAACAGGCCACCGGCAAGGGGTCGGGGCCCGGTTCCGACCTCTATGCACTGGGCATCATCGCCTATGAGGCTCTGGCCGGTCAGCGTCCCTTCACCGGAGACTCGCAGGTGGCCATCGCCATCGCCCAGGTCAATCAGCAGCACCCGCCGCTGCCGGACACGGTCTCCGAACCGCTGCGCCGCTTCGTCCACTGCCTGCTGGAGAAGAAGCCCGAACGTCGACCCTCCGATGCCTTCAAGGTCTCCAAGGCCGCCGAGGCGCTCTCGGCCGGAGACATCGCAGGAGCCGAGGAGCTCGTCCCGCAGATGCGGCACGGGGCCGCCGCGTCCGAAGCCCTGACCCAGGTCTTCAACAACCCGGAGCCTGCGGCCACGACGAAGACCCTGCCTGTCACCTCCTCGAACGATGCGACCCAGGTGTATCCGAACGGCGCAGCCGCTGGAGCTGTCGGTGCCGGAATCGTCGGCGCCGGTGCGGCCGGTGCCGGAGCCGCCGCGGCGAATACGGGACAGATCGATCCCAACGGTCCGCAGAATCAGGATCTGGAGAAGGACAAGCCCTCGAGCAAGGGCCGCGTCCTCATCTGGATCCTTGCGATCATCGCCCTCATCGCGGTCGGTTCCCTGCTGTGGTTCTTCCTCGGCGGAGGCAATGCCGAACCCGAACCGGAACCGTCGACCTCGGCGCCGACCTCGGAGGCGGCGAAGACGATCGAGATCGATAAGAACGATTACATCGGACTCAGCGAATCCTCGGCGACGCAGAACCTTCAGAACAAGGGACTCGAGGTCGAGACCACGGACATCAACTCGGAGCGCACCGCCGGAACAGTCGCCGATGTGGGCGAGGGCGACAATGGATACACCTTCGAAGAAGGCGACACCGTGACCCTCTACATCTCCGCCGGTCCGGCCGAAGAGCCGCAGGAGCCGGCCTCGGATTCGGGATCCGATTCGGGTCTGGGCACTGACTCGGAGTCGAGCTCCGAGTCGGACTCCTCGAGCAGCAGTGACTCGGACTCCGGCAGCGACTCCGAGGGAAGCCAGTCGAATTCGGACTCGGGCTCTTCCTCGGACTCCGAGACCTCGACCGACTCGGGCTCCGAAGGTTCCTCGGAGACGTCGGGCGAGTCGGACTCAACGAGTTCCGGGGATTCCGCCGACACCTCGGGAAGTTCGACCTCGTCCGGCACTGGGTCCGGAAGCGATTCGACGTCGTCGGCCAACGCGAACAGCGGCGAGGCCAGCGGCAACTCAGGCGGGAACAATGGCGGGAACAATGGCAATGGGTAGACATTGAACGATACCGAGCAGCGAGCACGAGAAACGAAGAGTTTGAGATACTGAAACTCGACCCGGGTCGGGTGAGAACGAATCCACCGACCGGGTGAGACTAGCGGAGGACATACATGAGTGAACCCAAGGTTCTGTCGGGGCGTTACGAAGTTCGTGCGCTCCTCGGCCGTGGGGGCATGGCAGAAGTGCATGAGGGCGTCGACAACCGTCTGGGACGTCGTGTGGCCATCAAACTTCTGCGCTCCGATCTCGCCCGCGATCCGTCGTTCCACACCCGGCTCAAGCGTGAGGCCCAGTCCGCTGCCGGTCTCAACCATCCCGGGATCGTCTCCGTCTACGACTCCGGTGAGGAGGAATTCGTCGAGTCCGGCGGCTCGTCCGTGTCCGTGCCGTTCATCGTCATGGAATACGTCGAGGGTCAGACCCTGCGCGAAGTCCTCAATGAGCACGGCACACTCACCGTCGACGAGGCCCTCAACGTCATCGCCGGAGTCCTCGCCCCGCTCGAGTACTCCCACCGCAACGGCATCGTCCACCGCGACATCAAACCCGCGAACGTCATGCTCACCCCCGAGGGTGACATCAAGGTCATGGACTTCGGCATCGCCCGAGCGCTCAAGGACAATTCGGGGCTGACGCAGACCCAGTCCGTAGTCGGCACCGCCCAGTACCTCTCCCCAGAGCAAGCCCGCGGCGAGGTCGTCGACGCACGCTCCGACCTGTACTCGACCGCCTGCCTGCTCTACGAGCTGCTGGCCGGTCGTCCTCCGTTCGTCGGCGACTCCCAGCTGGCCGTCGCCTACCAGCATGTCGGGGAGACCCCACAGCCGCCGAGCTTCTTCAACTCGAACATCCCACCGGCCGTCGACAGGCTCCTCCTCCACGCTCTGCTCAAGGACCGCGACGCCCGGTATCAGGATGCCTACACCTTCCGTGAGGACGTACTCGCCGCCCGCGACGGCCGTCCCATGAGCTTCGAGGACGATGTCGAGGCCACGCAGGCGTATCCGATGATGGCCCCGCCCATGACCACTCCGATGGCCTATGCCAACGAGGCCGAGCCCACTCCCGAAACCGGGCCCGTATCGGCGATCATGACCAATCAGGAGGAGCGTCCGCCGCAGAAGGGTTCGCGCGCCTGGGTCTGGATCGGCAGCATCTTCGTGCTCCTCGCCCTGGCCGCCGTGGCCCTGTGGGTGTACGAGATCAACAAGCCCGAACCGATCCTCCAGGTCGAAGTCACGGATGTGGCCAATATGGATGCCGACGAAGCCGAGGCGGCCCTCATGCAACAGGGCCTGCGAGTGAACACGGACGAGAAGTACAGCTCGGAAGTCGACAAGGGCAAGGCCATCGAAACCGATCCTCCGGGCGGTCAGAGGGTCGACAAGGACAGCGTGGTCAGGCTGATCATCTCTTCCGGCCCCGAGTCCGTGACGATCCCCGACGTCTCCGGAAAGACTGAGGAGGCGGCGCGGACGATCATCAATGACGCGGGGCTCCAGGCCGGCACCCATATCTCCCAGAATTCCCCGGATGTGGAGAAGGGCGTGGTCATCGAGACCAAGCCCGGCGACGGTCAGGAGGTCGATATCGATTCGAATGTCGATCTCGTCGTGTCCTCAGGTCTCGTCAAGGTCCCCGATGTCACCGGCCAAACCGCCGAGGAGGCCTGCAAGACCCTCGAAGGCGATGAGTACCAGCTCACCTGCAAGACCGAAGAGGTCGAGACCGACGAACACGATGAGAAGAAGGTCTTCGAGCAGTCCGCGACCGGCGGCAGCGAGGTCAAGCAGGGCTCGGAGATCACGGTGAAGGTGGCCAAGAAGCCGCCGGAGCCGTCGCCCTCGATTCCCTCGGTCCCCGGAGGCATCCCGACCGCACCCGGCGATGACGGGGACAACGGAGACGACGAGGGCGATCAGGACGAGAAGGACAAGGATTCGATGGGCGGAGGGCTCTTCGACAACTGGACGGAAGGCATTATCGGCCACTGAGTCGAACACGCCTCTGACGCCTGGCGGCCGGGTCAGTCATCGACTGGCCCGGCCGCTGTCGTCTCCGAAGAGAGTCTGTGGGCGTCGGTGACGCTGGTCCTCACTCCAGGGTGAGGAACAGGTCGGTGCGCATATCGGCGGGATCCGCCTCGGGGCTGGGTTCGGTGACATAGAGTTCGATGAACGGCAGTCCCGGCCGATGCCCGGCCGCCATCGCGTCCTTGAGCAGCTGTGCCCAGGACTCACCGAGCCCGTCGTATCCGCCGAGGTGGCTGCGCACGGCCATGGATCCGCCGGGCAGCTGAGCGGGGATGACGATGTGCCCGCCGGCGATCGGCTGCGCATTCGTCAGTCCCGCCGAGGTGGGGATGCCGACCTGCAGATCCACCGTTTCGCTCGGCTGACGGGTGTAGAGAGCGAAGGCCGGTCCCGCGGGTTCGAGTCCTGCCTCGGAGAGTACGGGGAAGAGTCCGGAGAACGTGGCGTCGAAGAGTTCCGGCAGGCCCGACATGTGCACTTCGCGCGCCTCGACGACCGCCGCCGGAGTGGCCGGGACCTCGATGACGGTGAGTTCGGTGAACGGTTCGTCGCGCAGATAGGTCGGTTCTGACATCGTCGGTGTCTCCTGTTCGTCGGCAGTGCACGGCTCCTGAGGCCATGCACGGATCCCGGCGCGGATTCGGATCATCTGAGCACAGGGATCACTGTGCTCACGATCATAACGATGGGCCGCCTCGGCGAGAACCCTGAGACCAGGGATCGGCGGGAATTCTCAGGCGATCGCGGTCGCCAGCGGCGACATGCCCGCCGCCGCCTGGGCAGCGCCCTCGAGACCGCACACCTCGAGCCAGTTGCCGAGCATGAGGTATCCATATTCGGTGAGCACAGATTCGGGGTGGAATTGGACGCCGAACAGCGGCTGCTCCCGGTGTTCGATGGCCATGACGATGCCGTCGTCGGTGCGGGCGGTGACCGCGAACTTCTCGAGGTCGAGGGTCTCGTCGACGATCGCCAGCGAATGGTAGCGGGTGACGGTCAGCGGGCTCGGGCATCCGAAGAAGATGCCTTCGCCGTCGTGGGTGATGACCGAGGTCTTGCCGTGCATGAGCACGGGAGAATGCGTGACCTCGGCGCCGAACACCTCGCCGAGTGCCTGATGGCCCAGGCAGACGCCGAACACGGGCATGCCGGCCGTCTCCGCCCAGGACAGCAGGGGCGGGCAGACCCCGGACTCTGCGGGCACACCGGGCCCCGGGGACAGGAGCACGCCGTCGTAGGCGCTCACGGTCTCCGCGATCGCGGAGGCGGGGATGTCGTCGTTGCGGACGACGTCGACATCCGCTCCGAGCTCACGCAGATAGGACACGAGCGTGTAGACGAAGCTGTCGTAGTTGTCGATGACGAGGATCTTTGTCATTGCTCTCCGTTGCGTCATTGTCCGCCTTCGGTCACTGTTGCGTTGTTGAAGGGCATGTACGGGGCGATCACGGGGAAGACGTACTGCATGAGCAGCAGCACAACAGCCGCAATGAGGATGAGGGCGAGGATGAGCTTGACCACCCAGTTGCCCGGGAGGATCCGCCAGATGAATGCGTACATATCAGGCACCGCCGTTCTTGCTGACCTTGTCATAGGCCTTCGAGTCCTTGATATTGTCCGGCGCTCCGTCACCGGCCGGCGTCCAGTCCGTGAGTTCGGCGTAGGCGACGTAGCGTTCCCGGGCGGAGAACATCGGGTTGCAGGCAGTCATCGTCAGGATCCGGTCCTTGCCCTTGAAGTCGGGGGCGTCGGGCACGGGCGAGAGCACTTCGACGGCATCGGGGAGGATGATGTCGAAGTTGCGGAAGGTGTAGGTGTAGAAGCCGTCCTTCGTCTGGACGATGATCTCATCGCCTGGGCGCAGGTTCGCGATCTGGTTGAGCGGCTTGCCGTAGGTCACGCGGTGGCCGGCGATGGAGAAGTTCCCGACTTCGCCCGGCATCGCCGAGTTCGGGTAGCGGCCCACGCCCATCCGGTTGAGCACGGGTTCGAGGTCGACGCCTTCGGCGACGGTGCGGTAGTAGTCGTCGCCGAAGCGCGGGATGTAGAAGATGCCGAAGGCCTCGTTCTTGTCCACGGGGTCGGCGACCACGGGTTCGTCCGGATCGTCGGGCAGATCGTTCGGATCCTGATTCGCCCAGTCCTGGGTGAGTTCGTCGGCGAGCACTGCGTTGTCGCGGTTGGCCTGGATGTCGGTCCACCACAGCTGCCAGACGACGAAGAGGATGAGGACGAGCCCGGCCGTGATGCACAGTTCGCCGAAGGTGCGCACGGTCCCGCGGATCGGGCCGAGCGGTTCCTTCGCCGTGGGCTGACGCCGGCGCCGCTGTCGGGTTGCGGGAAGAGGCTGGGGCTGATCCTCGCCGAGGCGGCCCTGCGTGGGTTGTCCGCCGTGGCCCTGCGGGACCGCGGGCATGGCTTGAGTGGCGTGGGCGTGCGTGAGCTGGGGCTGTTCGAAGACGGGCGGGGCGTCGGAGTAGACGGCGGTCGGTTCGCCCTGGGCTGCGGCGGCTTCGGCTTCCCTGCGCCGCAGCTCGCGTCGGCTGGGCAGCGGCTGGTCGCCGGCGGCAGCGGAACCACCTGCAGACTGATCGGCGGAGCGACCGAGCTGCTGGTCACCGTCGTCAGAGGGAGTCTGCCGTCTCTGAGCAGGACGGATAGTGGGTCGCGAGGGCGGATTCACGCCCGGTTCGTTACCCGAGGAGGAACTATTCACCACTTCTGCTCCGTGACTGTCACTGCATTGTCGGGGGCCGTCGAAGAAGACAGGCGGGGACACCCCTATGCACTTTATCCTATGGGAATCATCGTTCGGGGCGCGCTCGGGGCGCTTTCAGGGTAGTCGGAGTTTTTCACTGTGACCCCCGCCCCGAGTAGACTGGTCTGCGATCGTCCCCAACCATTCATTCGGCGACCCCAACGACGGTCGACCGACAAAGGAGTACTTGTGGCCAAGTCCAAAGGACGCCCCCAGCGCACTTCTCGCACTTCGTCGGCGGCCAAGGCGAAGCAGGCCGAGTCCGCTGAAGCGGTCGAGCCTGCCGAGGTCGAGGAACTCGAGACCGAATCGCTCGACACCGATGTCGCCGAGGCTGCTGACACCGAGTCTGATGCGACGGAGTCTGCTGCGGATGACCTGAAGGACGATGCCGCGGACGAGGACGCAGGAGCCGAGGACTCCGACAGGGCTTCCGCGAAGGACTCAGAGACTGCGGCCGCCGGGAAGAAGGGCAAGGCGTCGATAGACGAGAAGACGTCGAAGACCTCCGACTCCAAGACAAGCGGCTCGAAGGCCTCTGATTCCACATCATCGGCCTCCAAGACAACCGGCTCGAAAGGTGCGGCCGCCAAGCGCACGTCCCGTTCGGGCAATCCCGCCAAGCGCCCGCAGGGTCGCAAGACCGCGAGCTACACCTCGACCTCGGGCCAGCAGACCATCAAGCCGAACCCGAGCTGGTTCCTGCCGGTGCTCATCGGCCTGCTGCTCATCGGCCTGATCTGGCTCGTCACCTTCTACATCACCCAGGGCGCTTTCCCCGTCGAAGCCTGGGGCAACTGGAACATCCTCATCGGCTTCGCCTTCTTCGTGGCGGGTCTGATCATGTCCACACGCTGGCGTTAGTCGGTCCCGACCGCAAGCGCTTCGATTGTCTGGTCCATCCACGGTGATTTCGAGCTCGGAATCGCCGTTGATGGACCAGACAATCTGCATTCACCGAGCTTCCCACGCGTTTCGGCAAGCGCAGTCCCGCGTCAACAATCCACAAGCGTCGAGTTATACCCAAGCCGGGTGCGTCGCTTGTGGAAAACTTATTTTAAAGTTCTGACCAGTCTAAACACACGTGTGTAAGTTATCCACCTTGTGGATAGAGCTTGTGGACAAAGAATTTTCCACTGCAGAGTGCACACAGATCGGCTTTTGTCTGGTAGTAGCCTGACAGCGCCGATTCGGCTCTCCGCAACTGCCGATCGTGCCGCGCTCAGAGACCGAGACAGGGATCGCAGCCCGTCCGCGCTCACAGCCCGAGGCCGGCCGTCTTCCACGCCCCAGCGAGCGCCATGAGCACCACCAGACCGACCGAGCTCGCCGTGAACACCAGCGTCCGCGATCGCTGTGGTCCCAGCAGCCCCGCACAGCCGAGGACGAATCCGGTGATCAACCCGCCGAGGTGGGACTCCCAGGACACCCCCGGAACGAGGAACCCATAGCCGAAGTTGAGCGCGACGAACACGAGAACCCCGGCGATGTTCCGGTCGAGTCGACGGGTCGGGGCCAAGAGGACGCCGACGATCGCGAACACTGCGCCCGACGCGCCTATGTGGTTCGTCACCCAGTCGACGCTGAAGGGGTCGGCCAGCAGGAGCACCATGGCCGAACCGCCGGCGGTGCCGATGATGTAGACGGTCAGGAACTTCCAATGCCCCAGAGCTCGTTCGACGAAGGATCCGAAGAAGAACAGCCCGATCATGTTCGCCAGCAGGTGGAACGGTGAGGGCTCCTCGTGGATGAGTGCGACCGAGAGCACCCGCCACGGCTGGTCGAGCGTGAGCGCGGGAACGAAGCTCAGCCGCTGCAGCAGGTCGAGGCCGGGAATGAGCTCCGCGAGAAAAGCCACGCTGGTGACGATGAGGAGCGTGCGGGTGATCAGCGGCGGGGATGCAGAGAGGGCCCGGCCGGTTTCCCGTGCCGAGCCCTCCTCAGGTGTGTCCATCACACTATGGTACTCAGTAGTCCTTCAAGGACCGTGACTCACTTCGCGGTGATGTCGACCTTCTCGATGACGACCGGCTCGACCGGCTTGTCCATCGCAGCGGTGCGCACACCGTCGATCTCGTCGACGACCCGCTGCGAGGCTTCGTCGGCAACCTCACCGAAGATGGTGTGTTTGCCGTTGAGCCAGGGGGTCTCGGCGGTGGTGATGAAGAACTGCGAGCCGTTGGTGCCGTGTCCCATCTGCTTGCCGGCGTTGGCCATGGCCAACAGGTACTTGCGGTCGAACTGCAGTTCGGGGTGAATCTCGTCATCGAAGGTGTAGCCGGGTCCGCCGGTGCCGGTGCCCAGCGGGCAGCCGCCCTGGATCATGAAGTTCGAGATGACGCGGTGGAAGCCGAGTCCGTCGTAGAAGGGGCGCTTGGTCGGCTCGCCGGTCGACGGATCGGTGAACTCACGCTCACCCTGGGCCAGTTCGACGAAGTTGGCCACGGTCTTCGGAGCATGGTTGCCGAAGAGGTCGAGGGTGATGTCACCGTGGTTGGTGTGCAGGACTGCGGTATGCGTTGAGGCTGTAGTCATGACTTCATTCTTCCACGCCGAGGCGGTGAATGCAGTTTCGCACCATGTCCGTTGCCCAACCTGTCAGGCGATCCGCAGACAATTCGATGACATCCGCTGTCCCCAGGTTTGCCCCGAGGCCGTAGACTGGTCGGTGATCACCTTGACCACCGACATCTAAGGATTGGGAACAGTTTATGTCGAAGAAGCCCACTCGAGATCAGCTCACTTCGAAGCTCGATTCCGCGAAGCAGACGTCCCTCCGAGTCCTGGCAGATGCCAGCGAGACCGCAGCCCCGAAGCTGCGTGAGGCCGCCGACAAGGCCCGCCCCCAGGTCGAGGCACTGGCAGGCAAGGCCGAAGAGTTCGCCGAGAAGGCCCGTCCGCAGGTCGAAGCTCTGGCCGACAAGGCCAATGATCAGGTCCACAACTGGGCCGACAAGCTCGAGTCCTACCGACCAGAAGCCACCGAACGCGCCGGCAAGTTCGCATCGAACGCCGCGACTTCGCTGTCCGCTGCCGAGACCCCGAAGCTCATCGATGACCTGGCGGTCCGCCTCACCGGCGACAAGAAGGCCATGGAGAAGGCCCGCAAGGCTCTCGCCAACGCCGGCAAGCGCATCGAGAAGGACACCGCTCGCAAGTCCGGCGGCGGAAAAGCCGCACTCGTGTGGACTCTCGTCATCGGTTCGGCTGCAGGAATCGGCTACTACGTGTGGAAGAAGGCCCAGCCGGTCGAAGATCCCTGGTCGACCCCGCTGCCGAACAACCGTCCCGCCGATGCCCGTCCGGTCGGTTCCACCCCGGCTTCGCACCAGGCCGCGGCCACCGAGGTCTCGCAGACCGCTGTACCCTCGACCAAGGCTGAGGCTGCGGACGAGGTTCCCGCACCGAAGCCGGCTTCGCAGTCGGCTGAAGGCTCCGACGCCAAGCACTGAGTCACTCAGGAGAATCATCGTCGCCGAGGCGGCCCACCATCGTGGTGGGCCGCCTCGGTGTTTCTGTGCGTGTCGACTCCTTCTTGCTACCTGACGGCGGCCCAGCCACCAGGCGCGAGGTTGCTGGGCCGCCCTCGGGTAGTAATTAGTGGGGTTCGTGGGCGTTGCGGGCGCCGGGGGTGCGCCGGGGCACGGGTCGCCCCCCGGGCCCCAAGGGCCCCATCGTG
>NZ_JBQDYQ010000005.1:0-86494 GCF_052105255.1 Brevibacterium sp. | reverse complement strand
GGGGGGCCCCGCGCGTGTTTTGGTGGGCGCGCCCCCCCTTCGTCCCCCCCGCCGGCCGCCCCCCCCCCCGCGCCGGCGGTGCCGCCCCCGCCGTCAGGTAGCAAGAGCCTATTCGGGGTCGAGGGCCTCGCGTCCGCCGCGGGGGAACCCTCCCGCCCGGCGGGCGGCCACGAGCCCTGTGATCGTGAACGCGAGGGTGGCAGCGAGGATGAGCAGCAGCGTGGCCGTCCATCCGGCTGTGGCGGTGTTGAGCCAACCGGCGAACGGCGGGGCCAGGGTCGCTGCGAGGTAGCCGCCGAATTGGACGCGCGCCGAAGCGGACGCGGTCTGGGCGTCGCTGCCGGCGGTGCGGGCGATGATCGAGAAGATCGCGGTGAACCCGCCACCCTGGGCGATGCCGCCGGTGGTCGCCCACAGCCAGTAGGCGCCGGGGGCCGCCAGCAGTCCCACGGGCAGGGACAGCCAGAGGACTGCGACGGTCGCCACGGGCACCCACGGCTTCGTCTTCACGGCCAGCAGCGGCACTCCGAAGGCGCCGAGGATCGCCGCGATCTGGAACAGGGATGCCGTGCCTCCGGCGGCAGTGGGGGCGAGCCCGATGGTGTCGCCGAGGTAGCTCGGCAGCCACGTCGTCGTCGTGTAGTAGGCGGTCGACTGGCCGGAGAACGTGATGATGAGCAGGGCGATGATCAACCGGAAGGAAGCCGGAGCCTCGGCCCACGACTGCTTCGCGGCGGGGGCCGCCTCGGTGATGGACGGGTCGTCAGTCGAATCGACGGCCTCCGCGGCAGCGCGGGCAGCCTCCCCCTCGCGGCGCACGCGCACGCGGATGAGCACCATCCAGAAAGCGAGCCCAGCGAAGGCGAGAACACCCCATGCGGCCAGGGCCCAACGCCATCCGAGAGCCTCGGCGAGCGGGCCGGTGCCGATGAGAGTGGCCATCGACCCGACGTTCATCATCGCCGAGTACAGGCCGGTGACCATCGACACCTGTTCCCACGGGACCTCGCGGCGGATGATGACGGGGACGACGATATTGCCCAGGGTGATCGCGAGGCCGATGATTCCGGTGCCCACGAGCACGAGCCAGGACGGACCGACCGACCGCAGAACTGTGCCCAGCAGGACACCGGACAGACAGGCGAGAACCGTGGCTTCGGCCCCGAGGCGGGTGATGAACTTCCCCGCCAGCGGCGTGGCCAGCGCAAACAGCAGAACCGGCAGACCAGTGAGGAGACCGAGTCCGGCGGCGCTGAATCCCGTGCCCTCCTGGATGTCGGGCAGGATCGCCGTCGGCGCGATGATCGGGGTGCGCAGGTTGAGGGCGAGGATGACGATGCCCAGAACGATCCAGGGCAGCATCCTCTTGGCAGAAGGCCGCTGAGGCGAACTCACATCCGCTCGGGAACGCGGATGCCGAGCACCCCTAGACCGGCCTGGAGGACCTCGAGCACGATCGCCGAGAGCCGCAGACGGGAGTCGCGCAGCTCTTCGGTCTCGGCGATGAGCACCGGGCACTGCTCGTAGAACGAGGTGAATGCCTGGGCGAGATCGAACAGGTAGGTGCACAGGCGGTGGGGCGTCGACCCGGCGGCCACCTCGGCGACCACATCGGCGAAGCCGAGGATCGACAGGGCCAGCTCACGTTCGGCCGTCTCGCCGAGGCTGATCGCCGCGTTCGCGACCTGGGAGGCATCGACGCCTTCGGCCTCAGCTTTGCGTCCGATCGAACGGATCCGGGCACCGGCGTACTGGAGATACGGGGCGGTGTTGCCGATGGGGGCGAGCATCCGGTCGAGGTCGAAGGTGTACGAAGTGTCGTGGGCGACGGAGAGGTCGGCGTACTTGACCGCACCGATGCCGACGATGCGCGCGACCTCATCGGCCTCCTCGGGGCCGAAGTCCACGTGTGATTCTGCCAGGGTCGTCTTCGCTCGGGTCACGGCCTCTTCGAGGAGTTCGGCCAGGCGCAGCGGGGCACCCGAACGGGTGCGCAGGATCTTGCCGTCGGATCCGAGCACATTGCCGATCTTCACGTGCTCGGCGCTGAAGGTCTCCGGCAGCCAGCCGGCCGCGCGGGCGACGGTGAAGACCATCTCGAAGTGCATGGCCTGCGGGGTGCCGACGACGTAGAGCGCCCGATTGACACCGAGGTTGATCGCCCGGTTGCGGATGGCCGCGAGGTCGGTCGTGGCGTAGCCGTAGCCGCCATCGGACTTGCGGATGATGAGCGGCAGGGGTTCGCCCTCACGACCGGTGAAGCCTTCGGGGAACACGCACAGCGCTCCATCGGAGATCGTGGCCAGGCCCTTCGCCTCGAGCTCGTCGCAGACCTCGGCGAGCATGTCATTGTAGGTGGACTCTCCGGCAAGATCGGCGTCGGTGAGGGTGACGTCGAGGAGGGAGTAGATGCGGTTGAAGTACTCGCGGGAGTAGCCGACGAGCGTCGTCCACAGGCCCAGGGTCTCTTCGTCGCCGCTCTGGAGTTTGACGACGCGGGACCGGGAGCGGGTGGCGAAGGCTTCATCTGAGTCGAACTTCGCCCGGGCCGCCTGGTAGAAGGCGTTCGGGTTCTCGGACACTTCGGAAGCCTCGTCGGAGTCGACTCCCACATCGAGGAGGTGCTCGATGAGCATGCCGAAGGGGGTTCCCCAGTCGCCGATGTGGTTCTGGCGGATGACCGTGTTGCCGACGAATTCGTGGGTGCGGGCCAGGGCGTCGCCGACGACGGTGGTGCGCAGGTGCCCGACGTGCATCTCCTTGGCCACGTTCGGGGCCGAGTAGTCGATGGCTACCGTCTGCGGATCCGTGTTCTCAGGAGCGGCGGCGACTCCGCCGGCGGACAGGGTGGAGGCAAGGAATTCCGGGGTGAAGGTGAGGTTGATGAACCCGGGTCCGGAGATCTCCGGGGTCTCGCACACACCCTCGAGGTCGAGGTTCTCGACGATCTGTGCGGCGATGTCGCGCGGCTTCGACTTCAGCTCCTTGGCCAGCGGCAGGGCCACATTGGCCTGGAAGTCTGCGAACTGGCTGCTGCGGATGACGGGGTCACGTCCGGCGAAGTCCTCACCGAAGGCCTGGGTGAGGGCGGCGGCGAAACGGTCCGTGAGCACAGAAGTCAGAGATGGCATGTGCCCATTCTATTGCCGCGTGCAAGTTGCCTGGGCATCGGTTCCGGCCCGCGGTCGCCGCACAGTCGAGCTTGTAATGTGGGTCACGTGACTTATCTTCGCTATCCCCATATCCAGTCCGATCTCATCACCTTCACCGCCGACGACGATGTCTGGCTCGTTTCCTCCGCCGGCGGCCGCGCCTGGCGGCTGACCTCCGATCATGCGCCCGTCCGGTCACCGAGGATCTCCCCCGATGCAGCGCACGTCGCGTTCGTATCCTTCCGCACCGGACAGGCGGAGCTCATGGTCGCCGAGGTGGCCACCGGAGCCCTGCGTCGGCTCACCTGGTTGGGGTCGAGCGCGATGACGATGCTCGGGTGGGCCGATGCCGCCCATATCCTCGTCGGTGCGAATGCCGGGGAGTTCGAGGTCCGCAACCATGTCGTGAAGTCCGTGAGCCTCGACGGTGAGGTCGATCGGCTGTCGTTCGGTCGTGCCTCGGGTCTGGCCCGGCACCACACGGGAGTGACCGCTCTGTCGACGCCGTTCTCCCGTCCGCCCGCGCACTGGAAGCGCTACCGGGGAGGCACTGCGCCGAGGCTGTGGCTCGATCGGGTCGGCAACACGAACTCTGCCGGCATCGGAGATGGAACCGGAGCCCGGTGGCAGCGGCTGCTGCGCGAGGAGGAGGCCTCTCTGACCGACCCGCTGTGGGTCGGCGATTCGCTCGTGTTCACCTCGGACCGGGCCGCGACCTTCCCTCACCATGCCGATGAGCAGGCGAACCTGTGGATCATCGACGGACTGGCCACCTCGGCGAGTTCGGGTGATGACTCGGTCGAACCACGGCAGCTCACGCACCAGACCGAGGCCACCGGCTATGTCCGTGACGCCACGACCGACGGCACCCGCATCGTCTGGCACTCCCGTGGGGAGATCAAGATCCTCGACAGCCTCGACGCCGAGGTCCGCACCCTCGCAGTGACCCTGCCGGGCACCCAGGTGCAGCCGCTGAGCCTCGATCCGAAGACCGGGCTCAACCACATCAGCCCCGACAGAGAAGGCAATGCCTCGGTGGTGGAATGGCGGGGCAAGACGTTCTGGCTCGCCCACCGCGAGGGCCCGGCCCGGGCGCTGTGCGCGGATTCGTCGATCCGCACCCGCGAGCCCCTCGTCCTCGGGGACACCGGGTTCGCCGCGTACATCACCGACGTCGAAGGGGAGGACGCGATCGAGGTCGCGTCCGTGACTGGGGACAAGCCGCCTCGGCGAATCGGGGTTGGAGCCCTGGGACGGGTCCTCCACCTGAAGGCGGATCCGGCGGGGAAGATGCTCGCCACGATCTCCCACGACGGATCGATCCGGACCGTCGAGGTGGGCAATGGTCGGACGCGTCTGGTCGGGCATTCGGGACACGGCGAGGCGCGCGATCCGCGGTTCTCACCCGATGGGAAGTACCTCGTGTGGTCCCAGCCGACGCAGGGTGAGGAGCTGCTCGCGCAGCTGATGATCGCCGAGGTGAAATCGGATCGCGAGGCCCAGCCGCTGACGACCGGCAAGTTCAATGATTTCTCGCCGACGTTCACCCGGGACGGGAAGTTCGTCGCCTTCCTCTCCGATCGCACCTTCGATCCTTCGTACAACCAGCATTCCTTCGATCTGTCGTTCAACGGCGTCACCCGACCGTGGCTGCTGCCCCTGGCCGCCGGTGAACCTGCGCCCTTCGGACCGAGCGCCGGCGGATGGGCGATCAGCGAGGTCACCGAGGAGGCGAAGTCCGAGCGCGGTCGCGGGGACAAACCGGCCGCCACCGTCGAGGTCGAACTCGAGGGAGCCGAGGAGCGCATCGTGCCGTTCCCGGTCGCCTCGGGGGTCTTCCGCGATCTCGAATCCGCCGAGGGAGGACTCGTCTGGCTGCGCACCGGCGACGTCGAAGCCGGTGAGCTCGGCACCGGGCGGGCCGGAGATGCCGGTGACAAACCCGCCGAGGTCATCCAGTACTTCGATTTCGCCAAGCGGAAGGTCACCACCGTCGTCGACAAGGCCGACGAGTATGAGATCTCCGGAGACGGCAAACTGCTCGTCGTGCGCAGCGACGATGCGATCAGCGTGGTTCCGGCGAACCGGAAGGTCGAGGCCGACGATGACGAGTTCGTCTCCATCGACATCTCGCGTCTGCGATTCGAGCTCGACCGTCGGGCCGAATGGCTGCAGATGTTCGAGGAGAACTCCCGGATCATGCGCGACCACTATTGGCGCGAGGACATGAACGGGGTCGATTGGGAGTCGGTGACGCTGCGCTGGCGTGCCGTGGCTGCTAAGGCCCTGACCCATGACGATCTCGTCGACGTACTGTGGGAGACCGTGGGCGAGCTCAACACCTCGCATGCCTATGTCAGTCCGCCGTCTGGGCTCGGCGATGGGTCGAAGAAGCTCGGATTCCTCGGTGCGGATCTTGAGCGGAGCGCTGAGGGTTGGACGATTTCTCGCATCCTTCCCGGTGAGAGCAGTGAACCGGAGGCAAGGTCGCCGCTGCGCCAGGCCGGAGTCGGAGCTGCCGTCGGCGATATCATCGTGGCTGTCAACGGTCAGCCCGTCGACGAGGCGGCCGGTCCCGCCGCACATCTGCAGGGGGCCGCGGACACGATCGTCGAGCTGACTCTGCGCCGCGGTCGCAAGGACCGCACGGTCGCCGTCATTCCGCTGCCCACCGAGGAGAAGCTGCGCTATCAGGATTGGGTGCGCTCCCGCCGGGAGTATGTGGCCGAGAAGTCCGGCGGCCGCATCGGCTACGTCCATGTGCCGGACATGACCTCGTACGGCTGGGCACAGCTGCACCGGGATCTGCGACAGGCCACGGCCTGTGAAGGCGTCATCGCCGATGTGCGATTCAACCGAGGCGGTCACACGAGTGCTTTGGTGGCCGAACGCTTCGCCGACCAGGTGGTTGCCTGGGGTGCGGCGCGCAACTATGACCAGATGGACCGGGATCCCGAGGACGCTCCGCGCGGGCCTGTGGTCTTCGTGGCCAATGAGTTCTCCGGCTCCGACGGCGACATCATCAACGCGCGCGTGCAGGCCAAGGGCATCGGCCCGGTCGTCGGCGTGCGCACGTGGGGCGGAGTCGTCGGCATCGACGGTCGCTACGATCTCGTCGACGGCACCGGAGTGACGCAGCCGCGCTATGCCTTCTGGATCGAGGGCAAGGGCTGGAGTGTGGAGAACTACGGCGTCGAGCCCGATATCGAGGTCGAGCACGATCCCGGTCAGCTCTTCGCCGCCGACGATCCACAGCTCGACCGTGCCATCGCCGAGGTGTTCGCGGGGTTGGAGGCCCGGCCCGCCGCTCAGGCGCCGGAGTTCCCGCCCCCGCGCGTGCAGCCGCTGAAGAAGGACGGTGCCGGGGCGCCCGACGCTCCTGCCGAGGACTGACCTCCCGCGCAGGCATCACTGGCCGGTCGGCACCCGACCTAAGCCCACTTGCCTGCTGCCGGAAGCCGGCGGCTGCTTCGGCCCAGCCACCGCGTGGTGAGTCATCGACTTTTGGTCCAGTCATCGAGATAAAACTCGATGACTGGACCAGAACCCGATGACGAACCGAACGAAACCCGATGCGTGCCGGGCTCTCTACCGCTCGGTCGGGGCCAGGGCCCACACGGCGACGGCGAGCAGCACGAAGCCCGAGATCACGCCGCTGATGACCGGGATGAACGCCGGAGCCGCCGCGAAGAAGGCGATGAACCCGCCGATTCCGCAGAGGGTCACGGCGGTGGCGAGCACATGAAAGCGATCGAGCTCGAACACCCAGCCGAGCGCGAAGAAATGAGTGCCGACGACCACCGCCACCCACGCCACTCCGAGTTCCGAGTGGCCGAGGCTCGCCAGCAGCCGGGTTCCGGCGAACAGCAGGACCGCCTCGATGAGCACGATGATCCAGTAAGCGCGCCAGGACGTCCGTTCACGACGACCGCTGTCCCCTGATGCGCCGAGGCGGTCGCCACCACCACGTTTCCGCAGCAGTCCGCGAACTGCGAAGACGACGACGCCGACCGTGATGACGAGTGTCCGCCCCAGGGTCGAGAACTGGACGGTGTTGAGGACGAGGAACAGCAGTCCGAAGCCGGCACCGATGAGCGCCCCGATCTCAGCACCGTCCGCTGTCCGCCTGGTGCTGAGTCCTGTCGTGTGGTCAGGGTCGGGTGCTTCTGCGGTCATCATCGTCCGTTCGTCCGTGCGCTCTATCTGCCCCCGGGAGAGTACCGAGGGCCCGGCAAAGCCATTTTCCACCACGAGGTCTGCGACAACATCCCTTACAGCAGTCTTCCCAGCGAACTCACGTGTTTCCGCCCGAGCAACGTGGAGAGTCCATCAAATACGTCGTTTCCACTCCCTCCAAATGAGTCATCGGGTTCTGATCCAGTCATCGAGAGAAAACTCGATGACTGGATCAAAACCCGATGACGAAGTGGCCGAAACCCGATGCAGGAGGCAGATGAACCCGTCTTCAGTCACGTGGACGCTGACGAACTCCGCGCCGTGGCGGGGGCAGAAGCCTGCACACCAGCGGCTCGTTCGGTCATTCCGACAACCTCACCACGAGTGAAGGCGGCCTGACCATGAGTGAAGGCGGCCTCATCACGGGTGCAGCGGCACGCTCGATTCGTCGGTGAGCGCGAGGAAGCCGAAGGTCTCCTGCAGATACAGCTCGACTGTCTCACCGTCGTGGCCGCTGTAGCCGATCGACAGGTCCTGGCCGAGGTGGAGTTCGTAGTCTCCGCCGCGGGTGGACACGAGCAGAGCGCCCTCGAGAGCCGGCGCCCAGACGATCTCCCCGGCACCGAGCTGGCGCGAGAGGTGATCGCGGATCGGGAAACCGTGGTCGGTCGACTCGGAGACCTTCGTGTATTCGGCCTCGGACAGCAGCAGGCTGTAGGGCCCGTCGACACCGGCCGTGCGCAGGCCGGACAGCGCCTGCGCCACCGCGTCCGCATAGTCCTCGACCGCATCGGGCAGGGTCACGGTCGCGTTCGACGAGTTCGGGACGATACCGCCGAAGCCTGCGGAGTCGAGTCCGTGGAGGATGGCCCGGTCCTCGGCCAGCGCGATCGTCGTCGCCGCGTCCTTGACCGGCTGCCAGTCCGAATCGCCGGAGCCGCGCGCTACATCGTCGATGGCCTCACGCGTGACCGTGAATGGGGCGCGCAGTTCGACGAATTCCTGCACGATGCGCTGTCGAATGTGCAGACCCGACGAATACGACTGCACATGTCTGATGTGCCCCGTGGTCACCGAGGAGGTCTCGAAACCGGTCGGCCCTGCGACGTCGACGATGCGCCGACCGGCGATATTGCGCTTGAAGGTGCGCCGAGCCTCTTCCTCGATCTCCGCCCAGGCCGGGCCGGTGATGGGGGCGAGTTCGCGATAGAGATTGTTCACTGTCGTCTCCTGTTCAGGCTGCCGATTCCCAGGCTGCCGTCCGTGGGTGCTGAGGGGTCTGCGTCTGTCCGGTCATCGCTGTGTGTCGGGTCATCAGCGACCGGATCAACGTCCGCTCCGTCGTCGCTGTCCGGTCCGTCGGCCTTCGCCGAGGCGGCTCCACCGATCCCGAGTCCCGCCTGGATAAGTTCCCCGTCGGGATCGTCGAGGAAATCCTGGGAGGGGACGAAGAACAGCCCGCCGGTCACCGCGGTCGAGAAGTCGAGGATCCGGTCGTAGGTGCCCACCGGGTCCCCGATGAACATGTTCTCGAGCATCTGCTCGGTCGTCGTCACGTCGGCGGCATAGGCGATGAAATAAGTGCCGTATTCCCCGGAGCCGACAGATCCGAAGACCATATTGTCGCGCACGATCTCCCGGTCGTTGCCGTCCTCGTCCTCGATCGAGTTGAGCACGAGGTGCGAGTTCGGAGCCTTGTCCTCCTCGGCGAACTCGACGTCGGAGAGTTTGTGCCGCCCGAAGGCCGCTTCCTGCTCCTCGACGCTGAGCTCGTCCCAGGCGGCCATGTCGTGTGTGTACTTCTGAATGATCACAAAGGTGCTTCCCGGATACCCCGGAGCGCCATCGCCGGGAACGGCGCCGGCCCCGGCTCCTGCCCCGACGGCGGCAGCAACATCGGGTCCCGCCTCGGCGGAATCCGAGACGGACTCCAGTGCGCAATCCTCGGCGAGGTCATCGGGGTGGCGGAACACGGCGTCGACGGCACCCTGGTCCTCGGGGTTCTCGGTGCCGTCGACGAAGCCGAGGATGTCACGTTCGTCGAAATACCGGAAGCCGTGGACTTCGTCGGCGACATCGACGGCGCCCTGCAATGCGTCACCGATGAGGCGGGCGAGTTCGAAGCACAGGTCCAGGCGGCGAGCGCGGATGTGGAACAGCAGGTCACCGGGGGTGGACGGTGCCGTGTGGACGTCTCCGCGCTGTTCGATGAACGGGTGGAGACCCCATGGTCGGGGCGCGGTGAACATGCGGTCCCAGAGGTCGGCGCCGATGCCCGTGACACAGCTGAGATCTGCTTCGCGGGAGCGGAAGCCCACCGTTCGGGTCAGACCTGCGATCTCGGGCAGGAAGTCCTTGGCTGTGCTCTCGAATCCGGGGCGAACGGTGAGGACGAGGAAGATCGCCGACGGCGACGGCGGAACGAGCACCCGTTGCGGACTCTTCCCATTGGGGAATGCCTGTTGCCAGACGGTCACTGCATCATCTCCTCCGCTCGCGGATTCGGCGCGGTGCACCTCGGGACACCAAGGTGACCTCCGTCTCGGAGTCTACGCCTCACCAGGCCTGATTGGCCATGGTGTTCGGCGGTTGACAGGCACCCCTGAGATCGACAGTCACGGCGGCTGTGCCCCGTCGTACACTCGAAGGAAAGCGAACGAAAGGAGCATCTGCCGATGTCCGAGAAGAAGAGCTCCGCCACGAGCAGCGCACACGAGGTCCGGGTCCGCCGCATCTACGACGACGTGCAGAAGTCCGATGGGACACGGATCCTCGTCGATCGCGTCTGGCCGCGCGGGGTGAGCAAAGACAAGGCCCACCTCGACGAATGGGTCAAGGACGTCGCGCCCTCGACCGAGCTGCGCAAGTGGTATTCCCACGACCCGGAGAAGTTCGACGAGTTCGCCCGCCGCTTCCGCGAGGAACTGAAGAACGATGATGCCGCGCAGGCTCTCGATGAGCTGCGCGAGCTCGCACGGACGGGGACTCTGACCCTGCTCACCGCGGCCAAGCGCGACGACATCAGCCAGGCCACGGTGCTCGCCGAGATCCTCAATGACGACAAGAAGACGAGTGGCGCAAAGACGAGTGGCAAGGCCAGCGAATGAGCGAGATCAGCCCTGACACCCGCGACAGGACCGATGTCCTCACCGGGGGCTGCTCCGAGTGCGGCTTCACCGGCACCGAGGACCCGACCGGAGTCCCCTCCACCCTCGCCGAGGCGGCCGCCACCTGGCAGACAGTCCTGACCAGGGCTGACGCCACCGAACGGCGCAGCCCCGACCGGTGGTCCGACGTCGAGTACGCCTCCCATATGCGCGATGTCCTCGACGAATTCCGCCGCCGCACCGAGCGCATGCTGGCCGAGACCGACCCGACCCTGGACAACTTCGACGGCGATGCGGTCGCCGTCGACGCCGATTACGCCCATCAGAATCCCGCCGAGGTGGCCCCCGCCCTGCGGGCGAACGCAGAGTCCTATGCCGGCCTCCTGTCCCAGGTCAGCGGGGAGGAATGGGATCGGCGCGGCTTCCGCGCCGACGCTCACTCCTTCACCGTCACCTCACTCACGCTCTACGGACTCCACGAAGTCCGGCACCACCTCGGCGACGTCGGGGCCTGACAACACGACCGAAACGCCCGGCGAAAGGTGAGGCCATGTCATTGGAATGGGAACAGATCGTCATCGATTCGCCCGACCCGTTCACGCTCGGGCGCTGGTGGGCTCGGGCGCTCGAATGGGTGATCGTCGACGAGAACGACACGGAGATCGAGATCCGGCAGACTCCCGATCGCCTGCCGGGAATCATCGTCGGCATCGACCGGGAAGAGAAGGTCGTGAAGAACCGACTCCACCTCGATTTCCGGCCCGATGATCGGGACGTCGAGGTGGCCCGCCTCCTCGACCTCGGAGCACGCCGTGTCGATGTGGGTCAGACCGGAGACGAACCGTGGGTCGTCCTCGCCGACCCCGAGGGCAACGAGTTCTGCATCCTCGGCGGCTCCTGATCCGACCGCGCACGGCCGGAACACCGGCCGCAGCCGGACAGGAGGCACTGACGTCGAGGTGACGCACCCAAAGTATTTTGGACAACTGTGTCCACTAAATTCGGATCAATGGGCGCTTGGCCGATAGGAACGTCTTCGGCAATATCATCCTCGCGCTCGCCGCGCTCGTCATGGTGGCCGTGGCGATCCGCGTCGAACGGACGTGGGCACGGCAGTCAGAACCCGCCCTCGCCGAGGCGGCCTGCTAGTCCCAGCTCAACCGAGGCTCAGCCCTGATCCTCCGGTTCCCACAGCTCGATCCGGTTCCCTTCGGGATCGGTGACCCAACCGAAGCGTCCGATTCCGTCCATCTGCTGGGTCTCGTCGTCCACCTCGGCGCCGGCAACGCGGAGCTGCGCGATCATCGCGTCGAGGTCGGCGACACGGAAGTTCAGCATCGTCTGCTGCCGGTCCTGGCCCTCCGCACGCGTCCCGAAGTAGTCGGTGTCGGCCTCGAAGAGTCCGATCACGGTCGGTCCGGCCGGCTGCTGCCACAGCCCCTGATCACCGAAGTCGACGCCGAGGACGTCGCGGTACCAGGCCGTCATCGCCTCGGGGTCGGCAGCCCGCAGGAAGTATCCGCCGATTCCATTCACTGTCTCCATGGATGAATGGTAATCCCAGGGATGGACTCAAGTGTCGCGGAATGTCGGGAGACTGTAGTTTGTTACAGGGCACAGATCGTCAACCCGTGAAAGGACGTTCCATGAGCAAGTTCGCAGTCACCAATGCCAACACCGGCGAGGTCGAGGAAGAGTTCGCCTCGGTTCCCAAAGAGGAGATTCCCGCCTACATCGATCGTGCCCACGAGGCACATCTGGCGTGGAAGGAGACGCCACTGTATAAGCGCGGGGCGATCCTGCGCAAGTTCGCCGATCTCGTCGATGAGAATGCCGATGAGATGACCGACATCATCGGCCGTGAGATGGGCAAGATCAAGAAGCAGGGCCTCGGCGAGGTCGACAAGGTCGCCCGCACCGCCCGCTGGATGGCCGACAACGCCGCCACCCACCTGTCCACGACCCACCTGGCCGCCGCCGGTGCGGCCAAAAGCTATGTCGAGCACCAGCCGCTGGGCGTGCTGCTGGGCATCATGCCGTGGAACTTCCCGTACAACCAGATCGCCCGCTTCGTGTTGCCCAACCTCATGGTCGGCAACACGATCATCATGAAGCAGGCATCGATCTGCCCGAAGTCCTCGCAGTACTTCGAGGACCTCCTCACCGAGGCGGGACTGCCGAGGGGCGTGTACCAGAACATCTACCTCGATTCCTCCCACGCCGAGGAGGTCCTCAAGGACTTTCGCGTCAAGGGCTTCTCGCTCACCGGTTCCGAGGGTGCCGGTGCCTCGGTGGCCGCGATCGCCGCGAAGTACTACAAGCGCGCCGTGCTCGAGCTCGGCGGCAACGACCCGGCTGTCGTCCTCGATTCGAAGGATGTCGCTTCGGTCGCGCAGAAGCTCGTCGGACTGCGCCTGGCGAACGCCGGTCAGGTCTGCACTTCGCCCAAGCGCATGATCGTCGTCGATGAGCTCTACGACGAATTCGTCGCCGAAGCCATCAAGGCCACCGAAGCCATCAAGGTCTCGGACTTCGACGACCCCGAGGCCGGCATGGGACCCGTGTCCTCCGAAGGTGCTCGCGACGAGATCATCGAGGCGATCGAGAAGGGTGTCGCCGATGGTGCGACCCTGCACACCGGGGGCAAGAAGCTCGACCGTCCCGGCTGGTTCATGTCCCCGGCCGTGCTCACCGACATCGACCCGAAGTCGGACCTGGGCTGCAACGAGCTCTTCGGACCGGCCGTGATGATCTACCGCGCCAAGGACGAAGAGGATGCTCTGCGCCTGGCAAATGACACCGAATACGGCCTGATGTCCTCGGTGTGGACCGACGACCTGGAGAAGGGGCAGGAGTTCGGCAAGAAGATCAACGCCGGCATGACCCTGATCAACGCCCACATGGAGTCCGGACCGGAATACCCCTTCGGCGGCATCAACCGCTCCGGCTACGGCCGCGAGAACGCCCAATGGGCGTTCCAGGCGTTCACCAACGAACACCTCATCCGCGTCCACGTCTGATCAGTCACACCTGGTCTCAGGTTGATCTGATCGGCTGAGTCCTGTGCCCTAGCGCAGGATCACCATCGCCGAGGCGACCGAAAAGGCCCGATCGACAGCGAACTTCCGCTGTCGATCGGGCCTTTTCCGTTTCGAACAGTGAGATCCGGCGAAAAGGTCACGGCAGATGAAGTTGCGTTTGTATAACGCTTCTCAAGCGGTCGCGGGACCGGTGGACGACTGCGACGGATTCTCGCTGCTCCGAGAGCACATCTCCGACTGTGACCAGCAACGATGATCCGAATCACACCTCTCAACATTGCATCCGTTTCTCTGCCTGCATGGACGTCGGTGATGGGGCAGAAACGGTTACAGCACCGGAAAAGAGGCGAGGGACCCTTTGACTCCCTCTGGGGCCCGGCATACTGTGAAAATTCTTAAAGACCAATGGATGTTTTTGAATGTGAGGCAGAAGTGAACGTCAGAAAGCGGCTCTACTCGGGAATTGCGATCGCGGCTTCTCTGGCCCTGACGGCCGGACTCTCAGCCTGTTCCTCCGGGGGCGGCGATGAAGATGCGCCACTCGAGGACACCTACACCTATGCCACGGATACGTCATTCGTTCCCTTCGAATTCAAGGAAGACGGCAAGTATGTCGGCTTCGACATCGACCTCATCACCGCTGTCGCCGATGAGGCCGGGTTCGAGCTCAAGCAGGAAGTGACGAACTTCGACGGCATCATCCCGGGACTCCAGACCGGGTCCTTCGATCTGGCTGTGGCCGGAATCAGCATCACCGACGAGCGCAAACAGACGATCGACTTCTCCGATCCGTACTACAAGTCCGGCCTCATCCTCGGTGTGCCCACGGACAACGACGACATCAAGAGCGTCGATGACCTCGACGGCAAGACGGTCGCGACCCGTCTGGGTTCGACGAGTGCCGCCTATATCGAGGACAACATCAAGGGCGCGGAGGCGAAGACCTACGAGCAGCTCGATCAGGCTTACCTCGCTGTCGAGTCCGGCAGCGCAGATGCGGTTCTCTACGACCAGCCGAACGTCGCCTACTACATCCGCACAGAGGGTGAGGACAAGCTCAAGATGGTCGGTGACCTGCTGGAAGCCCAGGACTACGGCATCGCCATCTCCAAGGACAATCCGAACCTCGTCAAGGCCGTGAACGAAGCACTGGCGACGATCAAGGAAGACGGCACGTATGCGGAGATGTACAAGAAGTGGTTCGGCGAAGAGCCGCCGGCAGAAGACTGACATCCCAGTTGTGAGCACACAGCGGACTGCGGGCAGGGGAAGCATCCCGTGCCCGCAGTCCTGTGGAAGGAAGATATGTCCCGCTTAGCCCGCTTCGACTGGCTCGGAGTCATCGACTACATCCCGGCCCTGCTGCAGGGCCTCTACTACACGCTGCTCGTCTCCGTCGTCGGTCTCATCATCGGATTCGTCCTCGGTGCGATCTTCGGTCTCGGCAGGATCTCGCGCAGCAAGATCGTCTATGGGATCTCGACGGCCTATGTCGAACTGCTGCGCGGCACTCCGGTGCTCGTCCAGGCGATCTGGATCTACTTCGCCCTGCCGCTCATCATCGGCTTCAACATCCCCTCGCTGACGGCGGGCATCATCGTCATCGGGCTGAACTCCGGGGCCTATATCGCCGAGATCGTCCGCGGCGCCGTCCAGTCGGTGGAGAAGGGCCAGATGGAGGCGGGCCGGTCGCTCGGTCTGTCCCAGCATCTGACGATGCGGTATGTCATCTGGCCGCAGGCTTTCAAGCGGATGATCCCGCCCTTGGGCAACCAGTTCATCATCAGCATCAAGGACACCTCGCTGCTGTCGGTCATCCTGGTGCCCGAGCTCATCTTCCAGGGTCGTCTGGTCGCGTCCAACCACTTCAATGCGGTCGAAATCTACACCACGGTCGCGATCTTCTATCTGGTCATCACGCTGACCCTGTCGAAGGTTCTCAACATCATGGAGAAGAGGCTGACTCACTGATGATCATCCACGTAGCTGATCTGCACAAATCTTTCGGCGACAACGAGGTGCTCAAGGGCATCGACTGTGATGTCGAACCGCAGGAGGTCGTCTGCGTCATCGGACCCAGCGGTTCTGGAAAGTCGACGTTCCTGCGGTGTCTGAACATGCTCGAAGAGATCACGAACGGTGAGGTCGTCATCGACGGCAAGAGCCTCACCGACAAGCAGACGAACATCAATGAGGTGCGCACGGAGATCGGCATGGTCTTCCAGCAGTTCAACCTCTTCCCGCATATGAGCGTGCTCGAGAACATCACCTTGGCGCCTCTGAAAGTCCGCAGCCTGAGCACCGAGGCGGTCCGTGACCGGGCTCTGAAGCTGCTGGACAAGGTCGGGCTCGGTGACAAGGCAGATGCCTATCCGGCGCAGCTCTCCGGCGGCCAGCAGCAGCGGGTGGCGATTGCTCGGGCCTTGGCGATGGAACCGAAGATGATGCTCTTCGATGAGCCGACCAGTGCCCTTGATCCCGAACTCGTCGGTGAAGTCCTCGCCGTGATGAAGCAGCTGGCGAACGAGGGGATGACCATGGTCGTCGTCACCCACGAGATGGGCTTCGCCAGCGAGGTCGCCGATCGGGTGCTGTTCATGGACGGCGGTGTCATCGTCGAAGAAGGCACTCCCGACGAGATCTTCAAGACCCCGAAGTCAGAGCGGACGAAATCCTTCCTCAATAAGGTGCTGTAGTCCGCCGCCGCGAGTTCCGACGTCTCTGTCTGGAAGACACTTCACGCACAATGGCCTCTCCGGAAATGAACAGTGCGGCAAGTACCGTGAACAGCACCAACTCTATCGGCACTGTGTACAACACTCGGGGAAGAATCTCGTACTGCGTAAAACCGAACTGATCGAAGATCAGTGCGTTGGCGTACGACGCGGCGATCCCGACAGCCACGAACACCAGGTAGGTATAGCCCAAGAACCGTCCGAGTGTTCTGTCCGTGCACAACAGCATGATCATGCATGTGAGGACCGGTGCCAGGAGAGCATCAGACAGGTCGTGCACATTGCTCAGAGTCACAACCGTGTTCTCGCTGATGTGCTCTGCCAGATAGAACGAGTAGCAGATTCCACCGGCCACGAACACCAGAACAGCGATGACAGCGTTCACGCTCCGCCGCGTCAGAGCGAAGCTGTTTTCGGTAGTGCGTTCCTCGCGCATGTGCGCCTTTCAGACTTCCGACTTCACCTCACAAGCCACCTTACCTCTGAAAGGAATCAGCTGCTGACGGGACCGACGCGGATCGCGCCGGCGGCATCGAGGGCGAGTTCGATGCTCTCCCCGGCGATGTCGACAGCGATCGAGGAAACCGCTGAACTGACCGTTCTCACCGTCAGGCGGGCACCGATGACGATTCCCCGCTCGGTGAGGAAGCGCAGCAGCTCCGGGGACCGGTCGGACACCCGCACCACTTCGACCTCGACACCCGGGGTCGTCTCTTCCAGCCGCCGACTCGGCACCGACGTCATCTGACCCTGGGTATCGGGGATCGGATCGCCGTGCGGGTCACGGTCCGGATCGCCGAGCACCGCGTTCATCCTCTCGAGCACGAGATCGGACACAGCATGTTCGAGACGGTCGGCCTCCTCGTGGACCTGATCCCAACTCAGTCCGAGCGCCTCGACGAGGTAGGTCTCCACGATCCGGTGGCGGCGGACGATGGCCACCGCGATCTCCCGCCCGGCATCGGTCAGCACGATCTGTCCGTAGGGTTCGTAGTCGATATAACCGTCGCGGGCGAGCTTCTTGAGATTCGCCGACACCGTCGAGGCGGTCACAGCCAGCTGCTCGGCCATCTCCGTGGTGGTCGGTCGACCGCCCGGCCACTCATAGGCCTTCCAGATGAGGGTGACGTAGTCCTCGACCATCCGGGTCACTGCAGGGCGCGGCATGGACCTCATTCTACGCATCGGCCTGTGCCCGATCGGCCGCCACGGCGGATCCGGCCTCCGGGGTTCGGACGTCGGATCCGTGGTCGGTGGGGGCCGCCTCGGCGAGGTCGCCCGACACGGGATCCTCCGGACCCTCCTGCGGGGGACGGCGGAACGGAGCGGCGAGGGTGGGCAGGATGTCACCCCGGTGGAGGATGAGGAACACGATCGCCAGCACCGCCTGGATCGCGGAGAGGATGTAGCGCCCGGACGTATCGGTGACGAAGAACTGCAGTCCGAAGAGCGCGGCGATTCCCAGCGCGGGTGCCCAGTGGAAGCGCAGAGCCAGGATGATCGCGACGCCGAGGATGGTCTGCGTGGCCGTGAGCGTGAACTCCTCGATCTGCCGCCCGTCCAGGGGCAGCCCGAGGCCGCCGCCACCGGCGAAGTGCGCGATCGGCAGGGAGCCGACGAGCAGGCTCCACTGGTTGACCTTCGAGGCGATGAGCGTGCCGATGGCGGCCCCGCCCATGCCGCGGACGGCGAACATCGCGGCGATGATGAACTCGGGTGCTTCCGAGGCCAGCGGGGCCAGCCACTGGACGAGGAAGTAGCTGTCGATCCCGAGGCGCTCACCCGAGGCCACGAGTGCCTCGGCGAACGGTTCGGCCGAGAGCAGGATGATCGCGGCTGAGACGACGAACATGGTGACCACTGTGATCCGGCGGGCCTTCTGCGGCATGGCGACGATGAGGGCCGCGGCGCCGACGAACTCCTCGTCTTCATCTCCCGCGGCCTGTCCGGCCCGCCACAGATAAGCGGCGAAGATGAGGACGAGCCCGATGCCGAACCACATGGGGATGCTGCCGAGCAGCGGGATGGCGAAGGCGATCACGCCGAGGATGACGAGGAAGCCGATATCCATCCGGCTGCCCGAGTCGAGACGCAGGGAATGTTGGACGGGTGACTTCGTCCGTTTGGCCATGCGGCGCGCGACGAGCAGGGCGATGATGACGACGAGCGGCCAGCCGAAGCCGAGGAGCAGACGGTTCGATCCGGTCATGTTCGCCGCCGCGAAGTGCAGGTAGTCCGGATCCGATCCGGATCGGAACGCGTAGTAGAGGTCCACGGCGTATTCGGGGAGGACCGCGATGAGGGCGAGCAGGGCGATCGCGAGAGCTCCCGAGATGTCCTTCTGCGCCGCCTCGGCGGCCCAGGCCAGCAGGAAGGCGGCCGCGACGATGGCGGCGCCGAAGGCGAGGAGCTCGAGGACCGGGGCGAGTTCGATGCCGCTGATTCGCAGCACCACGGCGGGTGCGGCGATGAGCAGGCAGATTGCGAAACGGCGAAGGATTGCTGTGGGCATGCTTCAAGACTTCCCGCCGCGAATCGGGTGTGTCTACGCACAACTGAGACTTAGACGCCTCCAACAATTGCGAAAGGTGCCGGGATCCGCTTGTTTCTGGGGATCTCACGGCCCGCTGAGATGAAGTCGTGTGCCTCAGATCACCGGAGTTCGGAGAGTGCCGCGGCGAGGTATTTCGCGGAGGGGCCCGCTCCGGCATCGACGATGTCGGCGGGGGTGCCGGTCGCCACGACCCGACCGCCGTCGTCACCGGCGCCGGGGCCGAGTTCGACGACGTGGTCGGCGACGGCCACGACGCGCATATCGAGTTCGACCATGATGACCGTGTTGCCGGCGTCGACGAGGGTCTGCAGGTGTGCGACGAGCCGGTCGGCATCCGCACAATGCAGTCCGGAGGTGGGTTCGTCGAGGACGTAGAGGGTGTCACCGCGCTGGGAGCGCTGGAGCTCGCTGGCGAGTTTGACCCGCTGCGCCTCACCGCCGGAGAGTTCGGTGGCGGGTTGGCCGAGGCGCAGGTAGCCGAGGCCGACGTCGATGAGGGCGGTCAGGGAGCGCATGATGTCGAATTCGCCGGTGAAGAAGTCGTGGGCTTCCTCGACGCTCATGGCCAGCACCTCGGCGATGGTGCGTCCGCGCCACAGGATCTCCAGGGTGCTCGACTGGAAGCGGGTGCCGTGGCAGTCGGGGCACTCGGTGTAGACCGAGGGCAGGAACAGCAGCTCGACCATGACAGATCCTTCACCCTCGCAGGTGGGGCAACGTCCACCGGCGACGTTGAACGAGAAGCGGCCGGGTTTGTATCCGCGTTCCCGGGCCTCGGGGGTTTCGGCGAAGCGGCGGCGCACATGATCGAACAGACCCGTATAGGTGGCGACGTTGGACCGGGGCGTGCGACCGATGGGCCTCTGATCGATGCTCACCACCCGTCGGATCCCTGTGAGTTCCCCGGTGACTGTGCCCTCTAGTTCCTCGGGTTCGTCGGTGAGCAGCAGCCCGTCGTCATCGGACGTTGGTTCGTCAGCAGTGGTGGCGGTGCCCAGTCGGTCGCCGACGACGGCCGGGAGCACTTGGCTGACGAGGCTGGACTTGCCCGATCCCGATACTCCGGTCACGGCGGTCAGCGAGCCCAGCGGCAGATCGAGGCTGATGTCAAGGAGGTTGTTGCGGCGAATGTTCTCCAGGCGCATCCAGCCTCGCGGCTGTCGGGGTTCGTGGGGTTCGAGTCTGCGTCCGCCGAAGACATAGCCCCTGGTCACGGATTCGTCGATCTCGGCAAGTCCGGCCGTAGGTCCGCTGTAGAGGACGTCTCCGCCGCGTTCGCCGGCGCCGGGCCCGATGTCGACGAGCCAGTCGGCATGGCGCATGATGTCCACGGAGTGTTCGACGACGAAGAGGCTGTTCCCGCGGTCCTTCAACCCGTCGAGGATGCCCAGCAGGGCATCGACGTCCTGCGGGTGGAGGCCGGCGGAGGGTTCGTCGAGCACGTAGACGACGCCGAAGAGGTCCGAGGTCAGCTGGGTGGCCAATCGCAGCCGCTGCAGCTCACCTCCGGACAGCGTCGGTGTGGTCCGATCGAGCGAGAGGTACCCGAGCCCGAGGTCGACGATCGGCCGGAGCCGATCGATGAGACCCTCGCCGAGGCGGACGAATGCGGCGAGCTTGTCCGCCGCCGGGTGGTCGTCTGCCTCCGTAGCCGCCTTCGCCGAGGCGACCTCATCGCGGAGGACGGACATGAGTTCGTGCAGCGGAAGCGCGGAGAATTCGGCGATATCGAGACCGGCAATCGTCACCGACAGAGCGTCAGGTCTGAGTTTCTTTCCATGGCACACCGGGCATGTACCGGCACTGAGGAATTCGGCGACGCGCCGTTTCATCCCGGCACTCTTCGTGTTCGCAAACGTGTCGAGCACGTATTTCCGGGCTCCGACGAAGGTTCCCGAATAGGTCGGTTCGGCGCCTGCTGCGATCGCTTCGCGCGCTTCGGCCAGCGTCAGCCGGGAATGGACGGGAAGGTGCGGGGTCTCCTCGGTGTAGAGGAGCCAGTCGCGGTCGGCCTTCGGCAGGTCCTGCCAGGGGACGTCGACGTCGAAGCCGAGGGCCACGGCGGTATCGCGCAGCTGGTGGCCGTGCCAGGCCTTTGGCCAGGAAGCGATGGCGCGCTCCCGGATCGTCAGCGTCGGATCCGGGACCATCTTGTCCTCGGGCACCTCGTAGACGCGGCCGATTCCGTGGCATTCCGGGCAGGCACCTTCGACGGTGTTCGTCGAAAAATCCTCGGCCAACAGCATCGACTGCCCCTCCGGGTACTGCCCCGCCCGTGAGTAGAGCATGCGCACGAGGCTGGACACCGTGGTGACGCTGCCGACGCTCGAACGTGCGCTGCGCCCGCCGCGCTGCTGCTGCAGGGCGACGGCCGGCGGCATTCCGGTGATCGAATCAACGTCGGGGACCCCTGCCTGGTCGATGAGCCTGCGGGCATACGGTGCCACGGATTCGAGGTAGCGGCGTTGGGACTCGGCAAAGAGGGTGCCGAAGGCCAGGGAGGACTTGCCCGATCCGGACACTCCGGTGAAGACGACGAGCGCATCCCGAGGCACGGTGAGATCGACGTTGCGCAGGTTGTGTTCCCTGGCACCGCGGACCCTCACGTCCGACTGGATCTCGGTCGAGGATGTCGGATCTGAGGGCACAGAGGAGGTCATGAGGCCACCGTACCAAGGTCGGGACCCCCGATCACCTACGCGCCCGACGACAGAACCCCTCGTTCCGGGAATTTCGGAACGAGGGGTTCGATGTGCCTCAGTCGGCCGCTGTCATGGGCCGACCGTCATTCGGCGGGGCTGGCCTCGGTCGGTTCGACCACCTCGGCGGGATAGTCTTCCTGATCCTCTGGCTTGCGGATGAAGAACGCGAGGACGACGGGGACGATCGCGATGACCGTCGCCAGCAGGAACGCGGCGTGCCCGCCGGGGGCTCCCGCCTCGGGGACGGACTTGCCGTCGGCCTGGCCGGCATGCAATGCAGCGGAGTAGATCGAGATGAGCAGCGCGGTTCCGGCGGCTCCCGCAACCTGCTGCAGGGTGTTGAGCGCGGCCGAACCGTGCGAGTACAGGTGGCGGTCCAACGACCCCAGTGACGCGGAGAAGAGCGGAGTGAACGAACCCGCCAGGCCCAGGGACATGACGATCTGGATGATGATGAGCAGCCAGATCGGCGTTCCCACACCGGCCGTCGAATACGCGAACATCGAGGACGCGATCATGATCGTGCCGGGCACGAGCAGCGTCTTGGGCCCGCGGGCGTCGTAGATCCGACCCATCACAGGGCCGAGCAGGCCCATGAGCACGGACCCCGGCAGGAGCACGAGACCCGACTGGGTGGCGCCGAGGCCGACGACGCTTTGCAGGTACAGCGGCAGCAGAGAGAAGGTGCCGAACATCGACAGTGCGACGATGGCCATGATGATGACCGAGAAGACGTAGTTGCGCGAGTTGAACACGCGCAGGTCGAGCAGGGCGCGATCGCCCTTCTGCAGCACCAGTTGGCGCCACACGAAGAGGGCGAGGAAGACGACTCCGCCGCCGATCGTCGCCCATGCCAGGGTGCTCGTCGATCCGCCGCCTGCCTCACCGCCGTGGCCGCCGCCGAACCGGCTGAGGCCGTAGACTATGCCGCCGAAGGCGAACACGGACAGGATGATGGAGACGATGTCGATGGGGGCGTGAGTCGACTCGCCGAGGTTGGTCATCCACTTCGCGCCGAGTGCCAGTGCGATGAGCGCGATGGGCAGGATGATTCCGAAGAGCCAGCGCCAGCCGAGCGAATCGAGGACGATGCCGGACATCGTCGGTCCGATGGCCGGGGCCAGAGAGATGACGAGACCGACCCGTCCCATCATCCGACCCCGTGAGTGTGCCGGGACGACGTTCATCATCGTCGTCATCAGCAGCGGCATCATGATGCCGGTTCCTGCGGCTTGGACGATGCGTCCGATGAGAAGCAGGACGAACCCCTGCGAGACGAGGCAGATGAGCGTGCCGGTGGAGAACAGGATCATCGCGGCCAAGAAGATCTGACGCGTGGTGAAGCGCTGGAGGAGGAAACCGGTCGTCGGGATGACGACGGCCATGGTGAGCATGAACGCGCTGGTCAGCCACTGGCCGAGCTCCGGAGGGATGCCGAGGGCCTTGTTGAGCTCGGGGATGGCGATGGCCATCGTCGTCTCATTGAGAATGGCTACGAAGGCAGCCACGAGCAGCAGCCAGATGACTCGCATGCCGGCCGGGTCGATGGTGTCGCTATGCTGTGTCTGCGCCTGTGCGGGTGAGCTGTCGCTGGACAAGACGGTGCTCCGTTCGGATGTGTCTGAATGGCCCGGGGTGTGGGCGGAGGTCGCACGCAGATGCCGAATCGACGCGCAGACGAAAGTGTCAACAGCATCTCAGACTAACGTATTCCCGTTTCGCGCCGACAGTGGGGAGAACCCTATTCTGTCGACCGTCCGGTCCTCATCTCCTCCGAATGTCTGGTTGCTGCCGATTCACCGCCGATCTGCTCTGCGACAACGTCGAGACTGCGGGTGAGTTCGCTGATCCTGTCCTCGAGTCGGCGAACGTGGGCGACCGTCGCCGCTTGGTTCTCGTCGACGTTCGTCGAGACCTTCTCAACGATCCATGAGGCGAGCGTTCCCGTGACGACACCGAGCAGCGCGATGCCTCCGAGCATGAGGCACACCGCCAGCGTCCTTCCCACTCCGGTGACAGGTGTCATATCGCCGTAGCCGACAGTCGTGATGGTCACGAACGACCACCAGATGGCGTCTCCCATCGTGTTGATCGCAGAGTCCGTGTGCCGTTCGGCATCGAGCACGGCCAGCGAGGCGGCATAGACGAGCAGCGCCGACGCCGAGGCGGTGTAGATGAGGATCCGGCCCCGAACCGCAGTCCCGATCGTCCGATTGAGAACGTGCAGAACGGTGATCGCTCTGAGCACGCGCAGGGGACGCAGCAGCGGGAGGACGATGACGACGAGTTCGAAGAGATGATGGACGAACCACTCCCACCGTCGCTGCGCGAGGATGAGATTGACGGCGTAGTCGACGATGAAGACGAGCCAGGAGGCGAACACTATCCCGTAGGCGATGTCTCCGGCTCGCCCGGTCGGCTCTCCGATGACCTGCCAGCTGTACGCGGCGAGAAAGATCACCGCCGTGGTGATGAGCGGCCATTCCATGATGTCCTGCCAACGTTGCGATGTCACGCGTCGACTCTAGCAGTGCCTTCCGGACATCGACGATGACACGTTCCATGACGGATGAGCCGGCGTTCTCTGCCGACCCTTCGGTACCGCTCATCGCCGGCGCAGACGACGAAGGCTCCGAACCGCAATCGGTTCGGAGCCTTCGTTCTACGAGTGCTGTCTCAAAACTACTCGAGTGGAGGTAGCGCGACAGTGCTCTAACCTCGCCCCATCCTTACAGTTGGTGATCTCGGCGCATCGCGCGATCCGGCGGCGGCGCAGACCAGCGGTGGTCTCTCAGGAGTTCGCGGAGCGACTGCCTGTCCCTGTGCCGCGGTTGACAGCGGAGATGCTGGACGAGGCAGGGCGCAGATACGGCAACGGCGAGACGTTGCGCCAGGTCGCGCACGAACTGGGCGTGAGCAGGTCGCGTCTTGCGGATCGTTTGCGCGAGCATGGGGTCGTGATCCGTCGCCAGGCTCCTTCGCCGGAACAGGCGCTTGAGATGGCCCGCCACTACGAGCAGGGCGAGTCGCTGGCGAGGGTCGGTGCGCGGCTTGGCTTCAACGCGGGCACTGTGCGCACGCATCTATTGCGTGCTGGTGTCTCGCTTAGGGATAGCCACGGCCGGGAGAGATGAGCCGGGCACTTCGGATGAAGATCCGTCGTAGAACCAACGGACCTACCCCAGGACGGCACACGATGGCGCTAAGCGGTCCATCGGGCGACTCTACCTGCGGTGATTTCTAGGTCCGGAACGACCAAGCTCTCGGAGTAGATCACGGCTTCCGTTCCCACGTGTTGGCGATGAGCAGTATGGGCGATATCGAAAGTGGCGCACCTGCCACCGCTGTAGAGCAGATTCGTAATACGTGGGTCATCGTCGTAAGTGAGAATCCAAGGGAATCGGGCGCTCGCTAGAACCCTCGCAAGTTCTAGGTGCGCTTCCGCATCGAATGCGTGCAGGTAAAGGCCTTCACCCTGAACGAGGTACGGAGGATCTGCGTAGACGAAAACGTCAGTCGAGACGTCTTGAATCGAGCCTAGAAAATCTAGTGCATCATATTCGGTGACGTAGATACGATGACGCATATCTGCAATAGCCTGGACTCTTGACGAGAGTGATTCTCGATTGAATCGCGCATCAATCTTCCACTTGCCAAGCTGTTCAAATCCGCCGATCGGCCCCGCATCGAGGATTCCCGAACGGTTCGTTCGATTCAGGTAGAAGGTAGCGAAGCCAAGCTCAAAATCCTCACGGCCTGCGGGAGAGGCATATATTTCAGCCTGCCGACGCCATTCGTCGATAGTTAAAGGAACGGACTGAATCTCCCGGCAAAACTGGTTCGGGAAATCTAATGAAGCCCGCCAAAATGCTGCTATTCCGGGGTTCAGGTCGTTCAGGTGGATTCTATCTACGACCCCGTCGTGCAAGAGATGCAGAGCCGCGCCCGCTCCTCCGGCAAACGGTTCCGCATACTGACGCGGCTCAGGGTCTTGGGCAGTAATGAGCCTTGCGAGATAAGGCGCGAGTCTGGCTTTCCCCCCTGGGTATCGAAGTGGTGACAGATACCTCATTGGATCGGCGTGCTCCCCATATGGGCATTCATTTCAACGAGGACCGGAGCGTAGCGATCTGCCAAAGTCAGAACTTCCGCAGGGGTCCTGCCGCTGTGAATGTCGTGCACTGCGTACTGAGCAAGCCTAATGCTGTCGGGAGTCGTGTCGTGAAACGCCTTACGAAGCGGCGGCGTAGCCTCGGCGGTGCCGAGCGCATCAGATGCCTGTGGGTCAATTATCTTGATGGAGCTCTTGATTCTCTTATCAAGGTCCTTGGGCACATTTTGCTGACCATGCGACATGAGGAACTGATAGGCAGTGAGGTCAAGGATGACTCGCAGCATCACCGAGACTGTCTCGTTTTGGCGCTGCACGCTAAGCAATGATGTCTGGCGCACCATCTCCTGAATACGCGGCGTGAACTTGTCTAGGACGACCCCCCGAAGGATGTGCTCCCGGCCCCGCGTCGGCCGCGGAGGTCGTGGATCATTGGCCTCAGCCTGGCCGTTCCCACGGCTCTGACTGCCGCCTCCTGAGCCCTCGCCATTCGTTGGTGAGCCTCTATCTCCGCTTGAACCAGCACTCGTCGATCCGGCTGGCCCCGGTGTGTCCTGGCCGGCATCGTCAGCGGCCTTGGTACCCGCATCTCCCATGCCTGGAAGGAGATGTGAATACTTGTTGAGGTACTCGCGGAAGTCGTCGACTGTATCCAGTTCCCGCGCCCATGTCTTACCAGATTCAGCCTTCGGTTGCGCGAAATCTGTGAGTACCTGTCGGATGATTGGCAGGGAAAGCTCGGCGCCGTGACGGAACGTCATCTTCCCTTCCGAAAACTCAAGACCGATCATGTCCCGAACAACGCTGCGATCCACAAATCTTTGGATGAACGTGTAGCGGGCACTACGGACCGTCTCGAGAGCTACAAGCACGTCCGGCTCCTCGGCATACTCGCCGGACACCAGCTCAACGAATGCCATAGCGCGAGAAGCCTTAGCCGGATCGTTTCGCGCTCGTCGACGGTCCTTCATAGCAGCGCCCCATTCAACGGTGCCTGCACCGCCCGCGCCACCCGTGTGCTTTCTCTCGATCCAGACGTCCGCGTCCGCCTCATCCGGCGCTACAGCCACCCGCAACACTGCTGGCGGAGCGTAAGCGCTATCTTCGATCAGTCGTTCTATACGAGAAAGGTACTGTTTCTCCAACGATTCATCCTGGCTTAGCAGCGCAGGTTTAGCCCATAGCCGGAGACACGTTAGACGTCGATTGCCTTCCATCATCACGTAACGTCCATCGCGAGCTACAACGATCGGGGTGTCAGAACTATTCATACGCCCAGACCGGGTCAAATCCCTGAGCATGTCGAGGCAGTCATCACCAGCGGTGTTCAACATCAACTCGAATGCATCGGTCTGCGATTGAGCGTCTCGCGGGAAACGAGAGTTCCGTAAATCAAGGTCAATCAGATCAAGGGATATGTCCTCAACTGGAAAAGGCGGTCGCATGGGCTTCTTAGATGACGAATCAGCCATGCACTTCGTCCCTTTCCTACTAGTCTTGACCCGCTACCGGCACGTCAGTTCTCCTCCTGGAGGTCTCCACCACATCATCCCACAGGCCGTGGACACGGTGCGAGTTACTGGCACAACGCCCTTGCCCAGCCGTGCCGCAGGTGCGGTAGACAGAGCGAGCCCCGCTCCCTGCGGGTCGGGAGCGGGGCCAGACGCCGGGGACTGAGGACTGTTCAGTCGAGCCCACCTCGCATGTCAGTGGTCTTCTCGTTCGCGACGTGGATCGTCACTCCGGCCTCGTGGAGGCGCCGCACCGTGGCGAGGTGATCGTCCATCTTCTCCCCGAGACGTGCGAGGTCATTGACGATGACCGCGCTGACCTCTTCCTGCTGGGCGAGGTCGAGCACGGTGGCAAGGCCGTCGCCGATGCGTCCGATGTCGTAGTAGGACCCATCAACGGTCAGCCCGAGCTCGCGTGCGTACTGGCGGCAGTGGATCTCCTGATCGTCCAGCCATTGCAGATTGTGGACCGCGCTGCGTCGGTAGATCAGGGTGGTCATGATGCGCCTCCCGTCAGTGCTAGGTCCACGTCGGCCTGCTCGCTCGATGCTGCCGCGCGCCGGCAGGCGTTGCGGCGCTGGACGTGCTCGCGGTGTCGGACGCGGGCGAGGGCGATGAGGCTCATCGGGCCGAGCCAGAGCATTTTGAGCGCGTTCCATGCGCACAGCAGGACGACCAGGTGGAGCCATCCCCACTCGGAGCCTGCCTGGTCGATGAAGTCGCTCAGGAACTTGCAGGCCCCGATGTAGGGCGCTGCGAGCAGCATCGCGGGAACGCCCCATTTGAGTCCGCGGCGGGTGTAGATGGCATCGCGGATGCGGTTCGTCGGGAAGAACCGGCGGGTCTCTTCCAGGTTCTGGGCGGTGTTCTCGCTCTGACGCCAGCGGCGTCGGACGCGGTCGCTGAGGAACATCGTGGGCCTCCTTCAACACGGTCGAATGATCGAAGCGGCGTGTTGGTGGTGGCCCCTGGAAGGGGGCGATCCCGAAGGACCCTACAGATTGGAAGCCTGCGCTTCACCTCCTAGTTTACGCCGGCACCGGACGGAGTGGAAGGTCTCATCGTGGTGCCGGTGCACCTGGTCGGTAGTGCCTGCGAGTGGAAGGACCCGATCATGGTTTCTCTGGCTGACTATGCCCGCGATGAGCGGACGGCCCGCGTGATGCTCTCGATGATCGTCGAGCCCGATGACACCAACATCGGCCGCCTGCTGCGACGCGAAGGCGGCATCGAGACCCTTCGGCTGCTCGATGCGGGCGGTCCGATGCCCGGCGTCCGGCCCGAGGAAGCGGCGATCCTGCACCACACCGTCCAGCAGGCCGGCTCGCGGGTCGGCTTCGAGAACGATCTGGCGCACGTCCTCGACGGTTCGTATACGCCGCTGATCCCCGGTGATGCGCACTGGCCGGTCTCGGTCGACGCGCTGGGAGAACGCGCCCCCTACGTGCTGTGGGCGCGAGGTGCGACCTCGTTCCTCGCGAGCCGGCGCGATGCGCGGGTCACGATCACCGGGTCTCGGGCCGCAACCGCCTATGGGGATCACGTGGCCGGTGAGCTCGCCGCGGATGCGTCGATGGCCGAGCAGATCGTCGTCTCCGGCGGCGCCTACGGCATCGACGGCGCCGCACATCATGGGGCGCTGGCAGCCGATGGTGACACGATCGCGGTGATGGCCAGCGGCCCGGACCGCCTCTATCCCGCGGGGCATCGCGACATGCTCGAACGGGTCTCCGATCTGGGGCTGGTGATGAGCGAGATGCCACCGGGATCGACCCCGACCCGGCACCGGTTCATCGCCCGCGGTCGACTCCTCGCGGCGCTGTCCTCGGCGACGGTGATCGTGGAAGCCGGGGCACGATCCGGCGCGCTGAACGTCGCCCGCGAAGCACACGCGCTCGGCCGTGGCGTCGGGGCAGTGCCCGGCCCGATCACGTCCGCGGCGAGCACCGGCACGCATCTGCTACTCAGTGAGGGCACCGCTACCCTCGTCACCGGCTCCCACAACCTCGCCGCCCTCACGACCGGCCGGCAGCAGGCTCCGGCACGAGCCCAGGGTCTGAGCTCCGGACTGGACCTCGATGCCCTCGATCAGGAGCGGCCCGGCCGTTCCCTCTGATCCCCAGGGTTCGCTGCTCAGAGCGTGCGTCCCTGCCGGGCCTCCACCGTGAGGTCCGGCTGCTCGGTGTCCGGGGCCCGCTGGCTGAGCTGCTTCGCCCGGTTGAGCGCGGCGGCGGCGCGGGCGGCGTCGATCTTCTGCGCATCCGACCCTCCACCTGCGCCGAGGGGCTGGTCGTCGGTGATCTGGTAGCGGTCGCGGAAGGCCGCGACGACCTGCCCGGCCCGGCGCCACCGCTGCGCCGTCCGCGCGTCTGCCGGCTTTGTTCCGAGCGCGGCCGTCCACGGTGCGCCCTCGTTCGTGTCGCGGTCGAGGACCGCGACCGCGCGGCGTTCGATCAGGTCTTCCCGCTCCACGAGGGTGCGGTGCATCTCGGGGTCGGTGACGCCGGAGGCATACGGGATGAGGCCGGCGATGAGCCGCGGTGCCTGCCGGGTGCGCCCGGAACCTGCGGGCCGGGCGGTGGCGCGGGTGAGCCGGTGGTGCAGGACGGAGGCGATGTCGTCGGCATCGGAGAATCCCCGCGCCCGCACCAACCTGGGGAACAGCTCGTCGAGGTCGTGATGGTTCGCCTCGGCCCGGCGCAGCTCGGCAGACAGGGCACCGTAGGCGTCGGAGCCGAGCACCACGTCGACCTGCCTCTCGGTGAGGCCGGAGACTTCGAGGAGGGTCGCCCAGCGGTCGTGCTGGCCGGCTTGGGCGATGGTCTCGTACTCCGCGGCGAGCTGTCCGATCGACCCCCACCGTTCCTGCTCGGCGGTGATCGTCTCGTGCGCGGACAGCTCGGCCCCGACGTGCTGCAGCACCCCGTACAAGACGGTACGGGCAGTCGCGTCCGGGTTCTCGGAAGGGTGCGGGGCGACATGCGCGTCGTCTGTGGTGTCGGTGGCGACGTAGGCGAAGTTCCCGTGCCGGCCGCGGGTCATCGCGACGTAGAAGTTCTCCCGCGTCGTCGTCGCCGTGGTGATCACGTGCGAGGTGTCGACCGTCACCCCCTGGGCACGGTGCCCGGTGATCGCGTACCCCAACTCGACCTGCTCGGCCACATACGCAGCGGGGAGCACCATCGACCCGCCGAAGCGTCGCCCCTCCGGGCGGACGGTGATCGACCCGTCCTCGCCCACGGCGGTGATCGTCCACCGGTCGCCGTTGCGCACCCAGGCTCTCCCGTTCTTGGATCGCAGACGCCGGTTGTTCTCGCGGGTGATAACCCGGTCTCCTGGCGAGGCGGACGTGCCATCGTGCAGGTCGACCTCCCGGCCCGGCGTGATCGCGCCCTCCATGATGAGGTCGGCGCGGGCACGCTCGTTCAGCTGCGTGACCGTCTCCCGCGATTCGGCCAGCAGGATCGACGCCCGACCGCTCTGGGTGTCGTGCCGCCAGGCGGCGTAGGCGGCGTCGACCATCTCCTCCAGGTCCTCGCCGCGCACGCGCTGGTGCTCGATGAGGGTGTCGATCGCGCTCGTGCGGCCGTGGCGCAGGTTCAGGGAGTTCGTCTTCTCCCACCGGGCGGAGAACCGATGCACGTCGGTGAGCTCCGGGGCGTCATCGCGGTCGTGCACGAGCATCCCGAACGCGCCGCCGGCGTCGACCGCCTGCAACTGCGACCAGTCGCCCACGAGCAGCACCTTCGCGCCGGCTTGTTCGGCGAGGCCGGTGATGCGGTCGAGCGAGCCGGTGCCCGCCAGCGATGCCTCATCGAGGATCACAAGCTGCCCTCGTTCGAACGTGCGTCCCTGGAAGAGATGCATCTGCCACCAACGGGCCGTGTTGTCGGTCTCGATGCCCAACTCCACACCGAGCACCTGCGCCGCGTTCTCCGACGGAGCAAGCCCCACCACAGAGCCGCGGCCGTGCTGCTTCTCCCACGACCGCTTCAACGCGCTCATCGCCGTCGTCTTGCCCGCACCTGCCGGCCCGACCAACACGTCCACGACCCGACCCGAGACGCAGATGCGCTGCAACGCCTCGGCCTGATCCGCCCCGAGGCGGCGGCCCTCCATGTCGGGTCTGCTCGTGATCCGCTCCACTGTCGCGAGGTCGACGGTCGGTCCAGTCGTCGTGTGAGAGCGGTCGAGGAGACGGTCTTCTGCCGCCAGCAGCTCCTCCGTCGAATACAGCACCGCCCCCGAGTGACGGAACCGGCTCGACCCGTCCGGGCGGCGGAACAACAGCGGGCTCGACGCCAGCTCCGGCGGGGTCAGCCGCAGCGACGCATCCTCGGCGGCGTCGGTCACCATCGCGGTGATCGCCTCCCGATCCTCCGCGGACGCGAACCGGACACCCATGAGCTGCCGGGAAGTCTCGGCGTGCAGGTTCCATCTCCGCCACGTCGAACGCTTCTCACCCACCATCGCGACGACCGAGCGGCCGAGATCGGCGATCGTGTCCAACGGCACGTCGTCGGCACGCAACAAGGCCGCCGGCTCCCCGATCGCGGTGATCGTGCGCGCCCAGCCGGTCGCATCCTCACCGAGCAGGGCACTGGCACGGTTCCGCCATTCGGAGGTGAGGTCGGCGAGGGAATGCGCCTGCTTCTCCGGGCGGGTGGCGAGCGTCGCTTGCGCCCGCAACTTCACCACGGTCGTCGCCGACGGCTCCCGGCCGTGCTTCTCGACGTAGGCGTCGATCAGTCGGGTCTTCTCCTCCTCGATCTGCCGGGTCCGTGAGGAGAACTCCGTCACCAGCTCCTCCGGCACAGGGGCGAGCTCCCATGCCGGGTTGCGGTCGCGGCCGCGTTCCCGGGCTTCCCATTCGATGCCGAACGTGCCGGTGATCCGGTCGGCAAGGGTCGCGTTGTAGAGCTCGGACAGAGCGACGACCGAGGCATGCACGGGCCGCCCGGCGAGAGTGCGCCACTTCTGGTCCTGCACCGTCAGCACCTTGTTGCTCACAACCACGTGCGTATGCAACTGCGGGTCTGCCCTGCGCGAGTCGTAGTGGTCGAACGCGGTTGCGAGGACACCGGCGACATCGACATGGGCGACCGCCCCCTCGGGGCCTGCGGCACCCACGCGGGTGGTCGCGACCTCTCGTTCGAGGAACGCGATCACCTCTGCAACCGCCTGATGATGCGCGTCCGCAATCAGGGATTGCGTGCCCGCGTCCGCAACTCCCCACAGCGCCGACAGAGACTTCGGCACCGAGAACGTCAAGTCATAGCCGGCGACCGCCCGGCGGGTGCCGCGCTCGGCCTCCTCCGCCTCGATCGCCGCGACCTGCTGTGCACGCGAGACCGGCCCCAGCTCGGGGTCGAGGCCGGCGACGCGCTTGTCGACGCGCTCCTGCACACTCGCGTACTGCCGGTACGCCTCACCCAAGGCCTCGCCCGTGATCGGATCGCGGCCCATGCCGACCAGGAGCTGAAGCTGCGCCTCGGACACCTGCCCGCCCTCGGCGAGCTCGCCAGTACCGAGGTATGGCAGGCCCGAGCCCATCCAAGAGCCGGGAGGAGTTCCCTCTTCCGTGTAGTACCTCGTCAACGGCGTGGACAGCGAGCGGTCGCCATCGCCCGCGGCGACCGTGCGCAGGAGGTACTGGTAGCCGTCGCCGGCCGACATCACACGCATGGAAACCGTCATGTAGGCCAGGTGAACCGTCGGCATCTCGCATCGGTGACGCGGACGATCCCCGACGTGTCAACTTAGGTTGACGCGGCAGGCCTCTCTTGAAAGACGTGTGGCAGCTCATGAGGCGCTCCGGGCTGGGGTTGACTCAGGCGGATCTGCTCGCGGAACAGACGTCTGGCCGACGACGATCAGACGATGAGCCGCGCCGGCTGGGCGCTGCGAATGACGGTCGTCGTACACCGGGCAGGTGATCTTCCCGGCGAGGGACGTCACGAGGGGTGCGCTCACCGGACTGGGAGGCTCAGTCGCGGCTAGCTTGAAGTCGGGGTTCCTTCCTCCGTGTAGTACCTCGTCAACGGCGTCGACAGCGACCTATCGCCGTCGGCGGCAGCGATCGTACGCAACAGATACTTGTACCCATCGCCCGCGCTCATCACCCGCATCGACACCGTCATGCCCACCAGGTGAACCCGGCCAGCACGAGCCGAGGCGGCGCCTATCTCTGGACGGCGTTCCGTCGGTGGCGCGGTCTCGTCCCCTCTGATGTCCAGCCTTGAACGCTAGCCTTGGACAGCATGGTAGCCAGGACGACTCTCGACGCTAGTCACGAAGCGTCTACGTCTCAGGGCTGGGCGTGGGCTTATCGACGTCTCATCGATGCAGCAGTTGCGATACTGGTGTTCGCCTACGACCTCCTGTTCCTTGTCTCCATGCTGGTAGGCGGCGAGTTCACGCCGCTGATGTTCGTAACCGCACTGGTGCTGTCGCTTGCGATCTGCGTGCTCTATCTGTTCCGGCACCGGTCGCTCCCGTGGACTTTTGCTGGCATGTTCACCGCAGCGGCGGCGCAGGTCGCCATCGGGATCGGGCTCGCGCCGGCCTCGGTGACCGTGCTGGGGTTCATGCTGTACGCGATCGGTTCGTGGGGAACTTGGAGACTGCTGATCCCAGCCGTCGTACTGACGGCAGGATGGACGGTGCTCGCCGGTATTCCGGTGGTGCGGGACGATCGTGCGCGCGTCGGCGAGATCGGGATGCTGATGCTCGCCTACGTCCTCGTTGCACTCGTGGGGCGCCTCCTCCGTGGACGACGCGAACGATTCGAAGCATTGCAGGCACGTGCCGAGCAGTTGACGCGGGAACGGGATGCGCAGGCAGCGATCGCGGCCGCAGAGGAGCGGACACGGATCGCCCGGGAGATCCACGACATCGTCTCGCACAGCCTGGGCACGATGGTGGTAATGGCCGACGGCGCCGCGCAGACGGCGACTGCAGACCCCGAGCAGGCGGGGGTCGCGATGGCGCAGGTGCGCGACACCGGCCGTGACGCGATGAACGAGATGCGGCGGATGCTCGGGGTCCTGCGCACCGCTGATCCCACAGGTCGTTCGCCGCAGCCCGGGTTGGGCGAGGTGGATCGGCTGGTGGCGGAGGTGCGTGCGACGGGGTTGCGGGTCGATGTCTCAACTGCGGGCGTGCCGGTGCAGCTGCCGTCGGGTCTCGATCTGGCCGCGTTCCGGATCGTGCAGGAGGCGCTGACGAACGCGCGCAAGCACGGCGGGCCGCTGTTGAGCTTGGTGAAGGTGTCCGTGACCTACCGACCCGATGCAGTGGACCTCATCATCACTGATGACGGACGCGAGCCCGCCGCTGTGCCGGCCGGGGCGGGTGGAGGGCACGGCCTGGTCGGGATGCGCGAGCGCGTCGACGCCTACGGAGGCGCGCTGCGCGCCGGCCCTCGTCCGGGCGGCGGTTATGAAGTGCACGCGACGTTGCCCCTGGGAGGTGGTGCGGGATGACGATTCGGCTGGTGTTGGTCGATGACCAGGAGCTGTATCGGGCGGGCTTCCGGATGGTGCTGAGCAGCCGTCCCGAGTTCGAAGTCGTCGGCGATGCCGACGATGGCGACACCGCGTTGGAGTTGCTGCGCACAGTCGAGGCGGACGTGGTGCTGATGGACGTGCGGATGCCTCGCATGGACGGCGTGGAGGCGACCCGGCGCATCCGCGAGAAAGACGGCCCGCGGGTGCTGGTGCTGACCACGTTCGATCTGGACGAGTACGCCTACGACGCGATTCAGGCCGGCGCCTCCGGGTTTCTGCTGAAGGACGCCCCATTGGAAGAGCTTGTCGCGGCGATCCGGCATGTCCATGATGGCGACGCCGTGGTCGCGCCGAGCACCACCCGTCGTCTGCTGGATCGCTTCGCCGAACAGCGGCCCCACCCTGCTCACGATCGCACTTGGAATGGAGAGGGCATCTCCGAGTTGACGGCGCGAGAGCGCGAGGTGCTGGAACTCATCGCTCAGGGGCTGTCGAACGGTGAGATCGCCGAGCGTCTGGTGATCGCCGAGAGCACGGCGAGGGTGCATGTCGGTCGCATCCTCGCGAAGCTCGGACTGCGCGACCGAGTCCAGGCGGTCGTGATGGCCTATCAGATCGGGATCGTCCGCACCGGCACGTAAGCAGATCGAGTACGCGACCGGCTGCGGATAAGCAGAACGCGTAGCGAAAGATAGTCGTCCAGGCAGACGATTCCTCGCGTGATTCTGGCGAGAGTAGATGTCATGTCACTCGTCGTCTCCACCGAGAAGCTCACCAAGTCCTACGGCTCCCGCACCGTCGTCCAAGACCTGGACCTGCGCATTCCCGAAGGGTGCGTCTACGGGTTCCTCGGCCCGAACGGTTCGGGCAAGTCCACCACGATGAAGATGCTGCTGTCGCTGATCCGCCCGAGCAACGGGCAGGTGCAGATCATGGGCCGCCCGATGAACCGGAGCACCCGTCGGGAACTGCTCGGGAAGATCGGGTCGCTGATCGAGTCGCCTCCCGGCTACGGGCACCTCACCGGCCGGGAGAACATGCGCATCACCCAGCGCCTGCTCGGGTTGAACGACCAGCAGATCGACTTCGCCGTGCGCACGGTGCGGATGCAGAACCAGATGGACAAGAAAGTCCGCGAGTTCTCCCTCGGCATGAAGCAGCGCCTCGGCATCGCCATGGCGCTCGCGAGGCAACCGAGGCTGTTGATCTTGGACGAGCCGACGAATGGCCTGGACCCTGCTGGCATTGAAGAGATCCGCGATCTGCTCCGCCGCCTCGCCGAGGGCGGGATCACCGTCATGGTGTCCTCGCATCTGCTCGGCGAGATCGACAAGACCGCGACCATGCTGGGCATCCTCAGCCAGGGCCAGATGATCTTCCAAGGCACCCGCGACCAGCTCTTCTCTGCCGCGACCCCGGATGTGCTCATCGACTGCACACACCCCAGCCGGGCGCAGCAACTCTTCGCGCGGCACCACCAGACGACCTTGGAGAACTCGACGCTACGGCTGCCGGGTGCTGACGACCGCACCACCGCGGGCGTCGTCGCCGCGCTCGTCAGCGAGGGAATCGGCGTCTACGGCGTGCGCCGCGACGAACAGACCTTGGAGCAGATCTTCATGAGCCTGACCGCGGGCGGTGGACTGTGAACGGGACGGCGGTGCGCAACGAGTTCGCGAAGATGCGGCACCTGCACCTCGGCTTGCTCATCGCGCTGCTGGGCGTGATCATGCTCGGGATCGGCCTGTTCAGCTCGCTGGGCAGCCCGGACTTCGACCGTGCGACGCAGGATTCCTGGAACACGCTCATCGGCGGCACCGCGTCGGGTATCACTCTGGCCGCGCCGCTGCTGCTCGCGGCGATCGCCAGCCGGCAGGTCGATATCGAGCACCAGGGCAACGGCTGGCTCATGTCGGCCACCTCCGGCATCACCCCCGGCGGGTTGTGCCGAGCGAAGTTCCTCGCCCTCGGCCTCCTCGTCGCTGGGGCCACCGTCGTCACCAGCGGGCTGCTCGCGGGTGCCGGGCTGCTGCTGGGCATCACGGCCCCGTTCCCGGCCGGGCGATGGATCGGCTTCACGGCGGCACTGCTCGCAGTCAACCTCGTATTGATCGCCCTGCATACGCTCATCGCCGCACGGGTGGAGAACCAGCTTGTCGGCATCGGCATCGGTCTGCTCGGAACGATCCTCGCCCTGTTCGGCACCGCCGTTCCCGCGTGGATCTCCCACCTCACCCCCTGGGGCTACTACGCCCTGGCCACTGCATCCGGCTACGTCGACGGCGTTCTCGTCGCGGTCACGCCCGCCTATCTGAGCATCGCCGCGCTCTGTGTCATTGCGGGCGTCGCGTTCCTGCTCCTCACCCGCCAGTTTGACCGAAAGGAGGCCTGACGTGAACGCCATCGGTGCAGAACTCGTCAAGCTCAAGCGCTCCCTGAGTTGGGCCGTCGTCGTCCTGCTTCCCATTACCCTCGTCGTCTCCGGATCGGTCATGACCCTCATCGACGGGCGCCCGCTCGAAGACGGCTGGCACACGCTCTGGATGCGTTCGATCGTGTTCTACGGCCTGTTCCCCCTCGCGGTCGGCGTCGCGATCCTCGCCTCACTGATCTGGCGGGCCGAGCACCGCGGCAGCAACTGGAACGCGCTCATGAGCGGGCCGACGTCCTCGCTACGCATCGTCCTGGCGAAAGCCACTGTCATTGGGATGCTGGCCGCGATCATGCAGGTGCTCGCAGTGGCGACCACCATCGTGCTCGGCAAGCTCGTCTTCCAGTTGCCCGGCTTCCTGCCCGGCGAGTACCTGATCGCAGCGGTCGTCATCATCGTGGCCTGCTTCCCGGTCGCCGTGCTGCAGTCCTGGCTCTCGATGCTCATGCGTTCCTTCGCCGCGCCCGTCGCGGTCGCCTTCGTCGGTGCGGGCATCTCCGCGTTTCTGCTCGTGCTCAAGCTGACACCGGCTATCTTCATCAGCCCCTACGCCACCGTCAGCAGAGCCACCCAGCTCGGCACCTCCACCTTCGCCGACACCGGGGAGGTCACCGGGCCTGTCGTCGCTCTCATCATCGGAGCCGCTCTCATCCTGTCCGCCGTCCTCACCACCGCGAACACCGCCATCCTCGAACGCGGCGACACCCGAACCTGAACTCTCCGCCCTCTGTCCGCGAGAGCGCACACGTTCTCGCCTTCGATGCCTCAGAAAGGTCGATCATGTCCACGCCTCACCAGCCCCAGCACCCCGACCAGCACGCCACCGGGACGAATGCCCGATTCTGGCAGGAGACCGGCGATGCGATGGCCCCAGCGTCCGCACCCGTCGAAGACACCACACCCGAGCACCGCAGAAACGGCAGCCGCGGCTACGGTCTCACCGCCTTGATCATCGCTGCCTGCTCGATCGTGCTCGGCATCGTCACACCCCACTTCGCCGCCATTCTCGTCGCCGGCGGTGCCGTGGTCGCGGGGATCGGCATGCGCAAGTGCGCAGGCGGCCCGCGTAAACTCGCCGCCGCCGGGCTCATCGTCTCGGCGATCGTGTTCGTCCTCTGCGTCGTCTACACGATCATCGTCTACGCAGTTATGGGCCCCAGCATCTACCAGGGTCTCTGAACGCCACCCAAGACACTCCTCCCGATAAGAGCAACAGCGTGACGAGGAGGAAGGGGCGCCCTCCTCCGAGTAGTACCTCGTCAGCGGAGTCGACAGGGAACGATCGCCGTCACCGGCGGCGACGGTGCGCAGGAGATACTCATAGCCGTCGCCAGCCGACATCACCCGCATCGAGACCGTCATACCCACCAGGTGAGCCGACGCCGTAACCGACGCTGCCGCTACACCGAGGCAGGGTTCCGCCTTCAGGAATAGAGCGACTGCTTGTTCACGGCGTTCCAGAGGACGAGAGCGAGGCCGAGAGCGAAGGCGATCGCCGCGCCGAGGGCTGCGGCTCGGAAGCCGGTGATGTTGCCGAACCCGGTTGCGAGGCTGCCGAGCATGGCGACGCCGACGACGCTGCCGGTCTGTCTGGCGGCGTTGATCACGCTTCCGGCGATCCCCGTCAGGGTGTCCGGGGCGGCGGAGACCGCGGCGCTGGTCGCCGCGGGCATCGCGATCGCCATTCCCAGCCCTGCGACGAATGTCAGGATCGCCACCACCGGGTAAGGGGTAGAGGTGTCGAAGATCATCAGACTCGCGAATCCTGCCGTGCCGATCGCGAGGCCGGTGAGCATCGCCCGCTGTGGGGTGTGTGCGGCGGTGATGCGGCCGCCGAGCGGGGCGCCGATGATCGCGCCGAGTGCTTGCGGGGCCATGACGAGCCCCGCGATCGCGGGTGCGAGGCCACGGGTGTCCTGGATGTACAGGGTGAGTGCGAGCAGTTGCCCGAAGAAGCTGAAGTTCAGCACGAACCCGACCACCGTCGCCGTGGAGAATCCGGGCGCGGAGAAGATCGACAGTGGCAGCATCGGCGCCCGGCTGCGGCGCTCGTGCCACACGAACCCGACTGCAGCCAGGACCGCGACAGCGAACCCGGCGGCCGCACGGGCGGTGAGGCCGTGGTCGCCGGTGTCGATGATCGCGAACGTCAACCCGGCCAGCGCCAGGATCGCCAGCATCTGACCGGCCGCGTCGAGCCGGCCCGGTCTCGCGGTACGGGCGGGCAGAGACCGGAGGGCGCCAATCGCTATGGCGACGACGACGGGCACGTTGACCCAGAAAGCGGCGCGCCAGCCGATTCCGTCGAGGAGCACGCCGCCGAGCAGCGGTCCGACCGCCGCGGCCACGCCGCCGGCCGCGCCCCACAGTCCGACCGCTGTGGCTCGTGCGGCGGGGTCGGTGAAGAGCTCGGTGATCAGGGCGAGGGTGGCCGGTACGACCGCGGCCGCCCCGATGCCTTGGATCGCGCGGGACGCGATGAGCAGGCCAGCGTTCGGGGCCAGGGCGCACGCGATCGAGGCGAGCGCGAACACGGCGATGCCGGTCAGGTAGACGCGGCGCGCCCCGTATTGGTCGCAGGCGCTGCCGGCGGGCAGCAGCAGGGCGGCGAACACGAGCGTGTACGCGTCCATGATCCACGCCAGGCCACCCGGTGAGACTGACAGACCGGTGCCGAGGTGGGGCAGGGCGATATTCACGATCGTGGTGTCCAGCATCACGAGGAAGTAGCCGGCGACGACGACCCATGTCCCTGCACTGCTTGCCCGTTGCCCCATGGGTTTCCTCTCGTCGTACTGCGTTCAGCTACGACGCTCCCACGCGGATGGTTCGGTGGCCGCCGAACCGTTCGGGCGGGAGAATGGGGGGCATGGAGCGGACCTTCCCCGAAGCGGCGCCGAGTATCGCGCCGGTCGCGGCGGCGCTGGCCGACCCGTCACGGGCGGTGATGTGCACGGCGCTGATGGACGGGCGCGCCTGGACGCCGGGCGAGCTGGCGACGCTCTGCGGTATCGCGCGCTCTACCGCGACCGAGCACCTGCACCGGCTTGCCGAGGCTGGTATCACCGTCGACGTCCGGCAGGGCAAGCACCGCTACGTCACCCTCGCCGGTGATCAGATCGCGGAACTCCTCGAACGCCTCGCCGCCGTCAGCGGTCACACGCTCCCGACGGCGCCGAGCCTGAGCGCGTCCGACCGGACGAGGCGATTCCGCGAGGGGCGCACCTGCTACAAGCATCTCGCTGGGCGTCTCGGCCTCCACCTCACTGACGCCCTCCGCTCACACGGTCATCTCGATGAGGACTGGCGGCTCACCGGCGCCGGCACAGCGTGGGCCGCACGTCACCGTCTCGATCTGTCCGAGCATCGCGGCAAGCCCTGCCTGGATACGACGGAACGACGTCCTCATCTGGCCGGGCCCCTGGGAGTCTCCCTCTGCGCGGCCCTGTTCGCGCAGCGCTGGATCAGCCGCATCGGAGACGGCCGAGCGATCAGGCTCACGCCAGATGGTCGAGGCAACCTCCGCGATCTCCTACAACTCGCCTGAAACCATGCCCAAGGAGATGCCGCTACGTTCACGACCGGACGGCGTTCTCGCTTGCATGTGGTGCCGCTTGGCTGGCGTGGGCGGTGAGGGGTAACGCTGGGGTTACCTCCGATTGGGGTGGCAGCGTCATCGACGGAGGGGCGCTTGCGGCGTGAGATGGACGTATGGTTCTTCATCAGGCACCGGCCCCTCCTGCGTCGACGATTCACGCCGAGCAGATCGTCAAGATCCCCACCGGCAGCGTCGGGCAGCCTCCCATCCTTCGGGGTGTCTCTCTGGACCTGAGCGGTGGTGGACTCACCGCCGTGGTCGGCCCCAGCGGTGCGGGCAAGACATCCTTGCTGTATTGCCTCAGCGGCCTCGACAAGCCGGACCAGGGGCAGGTCTGGGTCAACGGAACGGATCTGTACTCGCTCGGCGACGAGAAGCGCACCCGGTTCCTTCGTGGGACGGCGAGTTTCGTGTTCCAGCAGTACAACCTCATCGGCTACCTCACCGTGGAGGAGAACGTCCGGCTCCCTCATGCCTTGGCCAAGCGGAGAATCGATGCCGACGCGGTGACGGACATCCTCGCCCGGTTCGGTCTGACGGAGAAGCGTTCGGCGCGGGTGAGCACGCTGTCCGGGGGTGAGCAGCAGCGGGCGGCTCTATGCCGGGCGATCCTGATGCGGCCGTCGGTGATCTTCGCCGATGAGCCCACCGGCGCGCTCGACACCGCCAATACCGGCATCGTGCTGCGGGTCTTGCGTGAGCTGGCCACCCAGGACTGCTCGGTCGTGATGGTCACCCACGACGTCGAGTCCGCCGCGTTGGCCGATCGGATCGTGTTCATGCGCGACGGGATGATCGCCCATGTCACCGGGCGGCTCGGCGTGGACGAGATCCTCCACACCATGGCACGGCTCGGAGGCAGGTGACATGCACAAGTACGCTCGTCGCATCCTTCTGTCCGATCTCGGCAGCTGGTGGCCGGCGATCGCCACGGTCGCCGGCGTGACCATGCTGGTCGGGTTGTGCACCGCGCAGTTCGCCTGGACCCACGACGCCCGCTTCATCGCCGCAGTCTCGGCGCAGGGCCATGCGATCACCGAGTTCACGATCGTGTCCGAAACGATCTACCTGCTCGTCGCCGCCCTCGCGCTGTTCTCGCTGACGGTCGTCGGCATCGCGACCGTGGAGTCCACTCGGCGCACGTTCTCCCAGTGGCGTCTTGTGGGGGCCACGCCGAACGATGTCAGGCGCAGCATCTGGGCGCTGGTCGCGACGGCGGCGTGCATCGGTGCCGTGCCCGGATCGGTCCTCGCGCTCGGCCTGAGCTATCTCGTCGTCCCGGCATTCAACCAGATGGCCGCGCCGGGCTTCGACGCCCCGATCCTGCCGCCGTCGATCCTCGCCTGGCTCGTGTCCCTGCTCCTGGGGGTGGCCACCTGCATGCTCGGGGCGTTCGGGCCGGCGCATCGAGCGTCGCGGACGCATGCGATCGAGGTCTTCCGTGCCGTTCCCGGCCGTCGCCGGAAGGGCTGGTGGTGGCGGGCACCACTCGCAGTGATCCTGCTCGTGTCCTCGCTGGCGATGGTGGTCGCCGCGGCCGTCATGGGCCGATCCGAGGCCGGTGTGGCGGTGATGTTCAACCTCGCCATGAACGCCGGCATCTCGGCGGTGCTGTTCATCTACGTCGTCGGCCCGCTCCTCATTCCCGTCGCGCTCGCGGGTCTGGGCCACCTGGCCGGGGCCGTGGGCAGCGTCACGGGGCGACTGGCGGGCAAGGCCGCCGTCGAGCGGGCGGGGACGAGTGCGAACACCATCGCCCCACTGGCGGCGGGCATCGGCGGTGTGGGCGTCATCCTCACCTCCGTCGAGTCAGCGGCAGCCGTGGTCAGGTCCTTCGACAGCTCGGTGGAGACGAACCTCGCCGACACGCTCATCATGGCCGCGCTGATCTCCTTCGTCCTCCTAGTCACCTCTGCCGCGGTCGTCTCGCTCGCCTCGCGTGATCTCGAACGCGAGCACTCGCTGCTGCGGATCGCCGGGATGCCCAGCCGCCGCATCACCCTCTGGTACGTCTGGCAGTCGTGCCTCCTCGCGCTGACCGGCACCGTGCTCGCGCTCGTCCCGATCGTCATCACCGTGGCGACGACGGCCATCAGCTCGGCCGCTTACGCCGGTCATCCGATCGTCTCTGTGCCGTGGATGACCCTGGTTCTCGGGTTCGTTCTGGCGTGGCTGGTGCTCTTCCTCGTGCAGTGGTGGCCTGCTCGGGCCTCGTTGCGCGCCGATGTCGCGATGGGGCTGCGGGCGGCATGACGAAGACGGGGCTGAGCGTGCGCCAGCGGGAAGCTCCAGGAGCGCCCGCGACAATGGGAGGCATGCGAGACAGGCAGCCGAGAGTCACGACCCCCGGTGTCGCGCTGCGCCGCCATCCGGGCCGCCTGCTGTTCACGTCTTGGCCGTGGCGGTGCCTCGCCTTTCTGCTCAGCACCCCGCTGGTCGCCGCGGTCTGGCTCGTGAGTTGCTGGCCGCTGCTGACCTTTGCCGGTGTGCCGCTCGGGCACCTCGAACGGCACCGGCTCAGGTTGCTCGATCTCGCACCGATCCCGAACCCGCACGTCCCGGGCCCGCGGGCAGGGCTGGCGGCGTGGATCCGTGTGCGGGCGAGGGAGCGGATCAGCTGGACCGAACTGCTGCACGGTGCGCTCCTGGTCCCGCTGTCGGTGCTGAACTTCGCCGTCCTGACGTTGGTGCTGCTGATGCCGGGCATGCTCGCCACGTCCAGTGGGCTCCTGGTCGTGTTCAGCATCTTGGGAGTGGATCCGGCGACCGTCGACCCGGGCACGACCGCGATCCAGCGTGACCCTCTCGCTCAGGTTCTGCTCTGCGTGCTCGGCCTCGTTCTCCTGATCGCCGGCCTCTACGCCGTCACCCTCCTCGCGGAGGGGCAGCGCTACCTCGCCCGGATGCTGATCACCGAACCCGCCCCAGAGCTGTCCGCTCAGGTCGAAGGGCTCACCCGCTCCCGTGCCCGCGTCACCGACGCGTTCGACGCCGAACGCCGCAGGATCGAACGCGACCTCCACGACGGAGCCCAGCAGCGCCTCACCGCGCTCGTGATGACACTCGGAACGATGCGCTACCAGCACGACCGCGGCCACGACGTCACCGACCTCATCGACCAGGCCGGCCACGACGCCCGCCGCGCCGTCGAGGAGCTCCGCCAGATCGTGCACGACATCTTCCCCGCCGCGCTGCGCGAGAACGACCTGACCGGTGCCCTCGACGACCTCGCCGCCAGCACGGAGACCGCAGGCATCACCACGACGGTCACCATCGACCTCCCCTCCGAACTCCCGACCGACGTGCAAGTCGGGGTCTACTTCGCGACCAGCGAACTGTTCACCAACGTGCTCAAACACGCCCGCGCGACCAACGTTCGCCTCCTCGGCCACCAAACCGAGGAAGGTCGCATCTTCGTGACCGTCGAAGACGACGGAGCAGGCGGCGCGGATCCGGACGGCACCGGCCTGCTCGGCGTAATCGACCGCATCGAGACGCTCGGCGGCCGGGTCCACCTCGTCAGCCCGGTCGGCGGCCCGACCCGCATCAGTTTGGAGGTCCCATGCGCATCGTGATCGCCGAAGACGCCGCACTCATACGCGAAGGACTGAAGAGTCTGCTGCACACGGCCGGCCATGATGTCGTCGCCGCTGTCGAGAACGGGGAGGACCTCCTCGACGCCGTCCGCGCCCATGCTCCCGATGTGTCGATCATCGATGTGCGGATGCCGCCGACGTACACCGACGAAGGCATCCAGGCCGCACGCGCACTCCGGCTCATCAACCCGGCCGAACCGATCCTCGTGCTCTCCCAGATCGTCTCCCGACGCGCCGCCGCCGAGCTGCTCACCACCGGCGACGGCGGGATCGGCTACCTCCTCAAAGACCGCGTCGGCAACGTCGAGGAGTTCTTTACCGCGCTCGACACCATCGCCGACGGTGGCCAAGTCATCGACCCCCAAGTCGTCCGCGAACTGCTGCGCCGCCGATCCCGCCTGGACGCCCTCACGCCCCGCGAGATCGACGTCCTCGCACTCATGGCCGAAGGCAAGACCAACACCGCCATCGCCCGGGCACTCGTGGTCAGCGATGCGGCGATCGCCAAGCACATCAACCGCATCTTCGCCAAGCTCGACCTGGACGCCGACGAGGCCTCCCACAAACGCGTGCAAGCCGTTTTGACGTATCTCCGCCAGTGACCACTCCACGCCTACTTGATCACCTCAATAGATTGAGAACCGCAGAAACTAGCCGATCAAGACGGCACTACTTTTACTTCCCCACGGGGTACCGACCTCGGCGTAGTAGCGCGTCAACGGTGTTGAGAGGGAACGGTCGCCGTCAGCGGCAGCGACGCTGCGAAGCAGGTACTTGAAGCCGTCGCCGGCGCTCATCACCCGCATCGAGACCGTCATGCAAGGCAGGTGCACACCGCGCGATGAGGGTGGCTTGATTGATCAAGCGGTGAAGCCGCGGCGCGCGCGAACGAGTTGCCGGTAGCGGCTGGGCGTGACGCCGACGGCCTGGCGAAACGTGCGGGCCGCGTGCCCTCGGCTGTACCAGCCGACTTGTTGCATCGCGGCTTCCACTGGCAGGTCAGTGTCGCGTAGGAGCCGCGCCAACTGCTCGGCCCGGACGGTCGCGAGGTAGCTCATGGGCGTTTTTCCATAGGCTTCGACGAAGATGCGGCCGAGTTGTGATGGTGACAGGTGCACGGCAGTAGCGAGCCCCGACAGAGTCCACCGCTCGGCCGGGGCGTCACGCAAGAGGGCTGCCGCGGTGCGGGTCTCGGTGCGCAGTGGTGCGAGGTGGCGGTAGCGCGGCACACGTGACCGCGTGGACCTGCGTTGTATTTGTACCGGTCCATAACGCGCCATGGTCGTCGTGATATGAGGCGTCACGACATCGAGCACGGAGAACAGCAGCGCTTGAAGGCGATAGAACCGCGCTGGCGAAGGACCGTTGAGGCTGAGCGCGACCAACTCATCGAGCCATGGCATCAGCACCCCGGCACGATCCGCACCGAGGCGCAGTATCTGGGCTGACGTGGAGTACAACTCTTCCGCAAAGTCACGCGCTTGCCACCGGTCAGTCAGGAGCGCAGCGTGCTGCCAGAAGACCTGGTCAATAACGTAGTCCCGGTCAAGGTAGACGGTGGTGACGGTGATCGAACCTTCGGGTTCGCTGCCGCAAAGTGTGTTGGCCGCAAGCAGCACTACATCACCGATGGTGACGGGTTTCTCGCCGAACTCGCTGAGGAGAATCGCCGACCCGTGCCGAACGAGGACGAGTTTCACACGGTCGTAGGCGATGGGAGCGATGGGCTCGCGAATGCTCCTGCTGCGAGCCACGATGGGTCGATAGGTTCCTGGCTCTTGAAGCACGAAGCCACCGCTGGGCGTCATCATGATCGTTGCCGCCGTGACGACTGGCGCGTCTGTGGGACTGCCAGGCGCCGTTCGAGAGACCCTTCCGCCACGCCCTCCACGTTCCAGGTGTCATCTGCCACTATCCGGTCGTTTGGCTCGTCGGCGGATGCTCACGTGTCGCGCCTTCTGGCGACGATGATGGAGGGCAGCAGGAACGCGAGGGTCCAGGCAAAGAGGATGAGCCAGGAGACGGCTGCTGGTGGGGCATCGTCGGGGACGGTGGCGAACCAGAGGGTGTAGGAGGCGATGTCGGGCAGAAAATACCAGTTCTGGCCCTGGAGAAACGGGCTAACGATCAGCAGGTAGACCAGCAGGATCGCCGCGGCGGGGATCGCCCTGCGGATGAGGAAGCCCAAGGCGGAGCTGAGCACTGCCATGAGAGTGAGGTATCCGGCGGCGCTCAACGTGATCCGGAGCGCCAGCGCGAGATCGACCTGCTCCACGTCGGTTCCGGTGGTGAGGAGCATCGTGGTGATGCTCGCCACGATGGTGACGACGGCGGCTGCGAAGGCGTGCGGGACCAGCGCCGCAGTGGCTGCCAAGCGTTGGGCCGTCCGGTCGGGGATGGCGACCAGGGTGGTGCGGATCTGCCCGCCGATGTATTCGGAGGTCGCGGCGATGACGCCGAGCAGGAAGAACCCGCATTGGGTCCAGGTGACGGCGGTGACGCCGTAGTCGAGCACGTTCGCTGAGGAGCCCGGACCGATTTGAGCGTTCGCGCCGAACGCGATCGACAGGACGATGGTGAGCGTGAGCGTGCCGGCCAGGATCAGCCAGATCGCTGGCAGCGACCACATCTTTGAGGCCTCGGCGCGGACGGCGTCGATGAACGCCTGGGCGTGGGTGCGAGTGGAGATCAGTGTGGTGGTCATGCGTCCCTCCGGGTGAACACGGTGCCTGCGGCGAGGAGCAGAACGGTGACCCAGGCGGCCATGATCAGCCCCCCGGTGAGCGGGGCGATCTCGACGCTGGTACGTACGGTGGTGAACATCCGCATTCCGGCCAGGTCGGGCAGGTAGCTCGCGGCGGGGAAGCTCTGCGCGAGGAGGTAGGTGACGGTGACCGCGGAGGAGTTGGCGACCAGGATCGCCATGGGGATGATGCCGTTGCGGGTCAGCACGGTCAGTCCGAGGCCTAGCAGCGCCATCAGCACCCAGTAGGTGGCGGCCCCGCCCATCCGCGCGAGGGCCTGGCCGTCGAGTGCGGGCGCGTCGGTGCCGAGCAGCAGGTGGATCGTGCCGAAGACGGCGGCGATCGCGACCACTGCCAGCAGCGCGGTGGCGACGATAACGGCTGCGGTCTTTGCGAGCAGGAGTTGAGTTCGGGAGGGGATGGCGGTGAGCGTTGTGGTGATCTGTCGGCTCCCGGCTGATTCTTCTCCCTCAGTGGTGTATTCGCTGCCAATGGCCGCGACGCCGAGGATGATCGCGCCGAGTACACCTACGGCGAGTTCGGAGAAGCCGGTGTCCGGTCCCGGGGTTCCGGTCAGGCTGGTGATCACGGCGATCCCGGTCGGCACGATGAGGCCGGCGGCGAACGCGAGCCAGACGAAGGGCAGGGTGGCGAGTTTGGACAGTTCTGCGCGCAGTGCTCTCATCGCTGGCCCCGGTCGGCAGTGAGCGCGAAGAATGCGTCTTCGAGGTTCTTGTGGTCGCTTGTGACCTCGGCCAGGGTGCCATCAGCGACGATCCGGCCGTCGCGAATGATTACGACATCGTCGACGGTCTCGGCGAGTTCCCCCATCAGGTGGGAGGACAGCAGTACGGTGCGTCCGGCTTGGGCCTGCTCGCGCAGGAACGTGCGTATCCAGCGGATGCCTTCGGGGTCCAGCCCGTTGATCGGTTCGTCCAGGACCAGGGCCGCCGGTTCGGCCAGCAGCGCGGCGGCGAGCCCGAGTCGGCGCCCCATGCCCAGCGAGTAGGTCGCCACCCTCTTGTTCCCGGCATCGGCGATCCCGACGAGTTCCAGCACTTCCTCGACTCGTGTGTTGTCGACGCCTGCTGATCGGGCGACCCAGCGCAGGTGGGCTCGCCCGGTGCGTGAGCGGTGGGCTCCGGACCCGTCGAGGAGCGCGCCGATACTGCGTAGCGGGTCGCGCAGTGAGGCGAATCGCTGACCATCGACGAGTGCCTGGCCGGAGGTGGGGCGGTCTAGGCCGAGCAGGATGCGCAGGGTGGAGGACTTCCCGGCTCCGTTGGGGCCGAGGAACCCGGTCACCCTGCCGGGTCGGGCTTTGAAGGTGATGTCGGTAAGGATGGTGCGGGAGCCGCGTGTCTTGGTCAGGTGTTCGAACGTGAGCATGTCCTCTATGCCATCAACGCGAGCGGCAGAACTCACCACAGCCAGGGGTGGTCTTCTTCCCGCGTTCTCACCCCAGGGGGTGTCACCTCCAGCGGGGAGTGTCCTCACCCCGTGGTGTGAGGACACGACAGCGGGTGGCTTTCTAAGATTGGAGAGTATGGAACACGAAGGGCGGCCCTCCTGGGATTCGCGCGCCTGGCTGATCGCGGCGGGCGTGCTCGTCGTGCTCCTGCTTGCGCTCCTGGCTCTCGGGCGAGATTCGCCCTACCTGGTCGTAACGGTCTCGCTCATCGTCGCCGCTGCCGTCATCGTTGCCACCTGGGCGTTGCTGCGAACCCGCGCCCAGCGCCGCGCCTACGAGGAGCAGCTGACCGACTGGGCTGCGGAGAAAGCCGCGCAGACTGAGCGGCTGCGAATCGCCCGCGAGTTGCACGACCTCGCGTCCCACGGACTCGGGCTGATGACCGTACGGGCCGCCACCGCGAACCTCACTGAGGACGAGGAGGATGCCGAACGCCGCCAGGCGCTGACCGATATTGAGCACCTCGGGCGTGAGGCCACCACCGAGCTGCGCCGCATGCTTGCCCTGCTGCGCAGCAACGGAGATCCCCCGGTGCCGCTGCGACCTATCGACTCGCTGGCTGATCTGCCGGGCATTGTTGAGAGCGCCCGGAGAGCCGGGTTGACCGTGACCGTGGATCAGGGCGACCTCGGCGAAGTGGCACCCGGGGTGCAGCTGACCGTGTGCGCAACCGTCCGCGAGGCACTGACCAACGTCCTCCAGCATGCCGGTCCGACGGCCGTGCACCTCACGATCCAGCGCGTGCACGACAACATCAGCGTCGACGCCCGCGACGACGGACGTGTGCCGGGGTGGCGGTCGCATCCGGGCACCGGCAACGGTCTGCGAGGACTACGCGAACGACTTTCTGTTCACCACGGGACCCTCATCACCGGCCCGGTCGACGAGGGTTTCCGCCTCCTGGCGCGGATACCCGAGCAGGCCGCATGACACCAGAGTCCACTACGCACATCGAGGCGCCCGTGCGGCTGTTGCTGGTCGACGATCAAGCGCTGCTACGACACAGCCTGCGCATCGCGATCGACCGTGAATCCGACCTCATCGTGGTGGGCGAGGCTGGCACCGGTGCAGAAGCCATCAGGGCCGCCCGCGAGCTACGACCCGACCTGGTCCTCATGGACATCCGCATGCCCGACGGCGACGGCATCCACGCCACCGAAAAGATCACCGGCACACCAGACCTCGCCCACACCCGAGTCCTCGTGCTGTCCATGTTCGAGATCGACGACTACGTCTACGGCGCGCTGCGCGCCGGCGCCAGCGGGTTTCTCCTCAAAGACGCCCGACCCGACCAGCTCATCGACGCCATCCGACGCGTCCACCACGGCGAATCGCTCTTTGCCCCCGCCATACTCATGAACCTCGTCGAACACTTCCTCGACCATCACACCCCCGGCGCCCCACGTGGAGTTGAACGGCTCACCGCGCGGGAAACAGAAGTGCTCACGCTTGTCGGGCGCGGACTGTCCAACGACGAGATCGCCCGAGAGCTGACCGTCTCCCACAACACCGTCAAGACACACATCAGCAGCCTCTTATCGAAGCTGGGTGCACGCGACCGCGCCCAGCTCGTCATCTTCGCCTACGAGCACCGACTCGTCGCCGCCACCAATCGTGGCCCGAACGGTTAACCGCCGATCCGCGGCCTCGGGCGAGAATGGAGCATTGGCCTCGAAGGAACCCGTCACCATGGCCGTGGAATCTCGTGACGGCGCCCGCATCAACATCGTCGAGTACGGCCGGAGCTGCGCGCTATTCCAGTGGACTAAAACCGCGAGACTACGCCGAACAAGACGCGACTACTCTTGCTTTCCTACGGGGTCCCCTCCTCCGTGTTGTACCTCGTCAACGGCGTCGAGAGAGAACGCTCGCCATCGGCGGCGGCGATCGTGCGCAGTAGGTACTTGTACCCGTCGCCCGCGCTCATCACCCGCATCGACACAGTCATGCCGACCAGGTGAACAGCACCACCACGACACGGCGCGAGGCTCACGTCCGGACGGGGTTTTTACTGGTGCGTGGCGGCGATTGTGGCCGCAAGACCGTCCTGCATGTCCTTGACGAAATATGTAGGCATCTCCAGAGACGGGAAGTGTCCTCCCGTCTCTGGCGCATTCCAATAAACGATCTGGCGGTATCGCTCTTGCGCCCATGATCGAGGCGACTTCTCAATGTCGTGCGGATAGACAGTGACCGCGGAGGGGACGTCGACTCTGAGTTCTGGGTCGAGCGAGTTGTGGCTTTCATAGTAGATACGCGCCGAGGACGCTCCGCTTCTGGTCAGCCAATACAGAGTGACGTTGTCGAGGAGAGCATCTCGAGAAACGGTCTCGAAAGGGCTGTCATCGGTATCTGTCCACTCAGCAAATTTGTCGAGTATCCAAGCAAGAAGTCCGACGGGCGAATCGACAAGCGAGTAGCCGATGGTCTGCGGCCGGGTCGCCTGCTGTTTCGCATACGCGGTGCCGTGGCGGGCGAAGTCCTCGGACTCTTGCACCCATGCGCGTTCGGTCGCCGTCAGTCCGTCCGCCGACAGTCCGGGTGGCGCCTCGGAGAACGTCGTGTGGATGCCGATGACATGCTCCGGGTACCGGCCGCCGAGGATCGTGGTGATGACTCCGCCCCAGTCACCGCCGTGGGCGACGAATCGGGGGTAGCCTAGCCGATCCACCAGCTCGACCCAGGCGGCTGCGATCTTATCGGTGCCCCAGCCCGCGACATCAGGCTTGTCGCTGTAGCCGAAGCCCGGCAACGACGGGACGATTACGTGGAACGCTGGAGCTCCTGCATCCTGGGGATTCGCCAGCTCGTCGAGCACATCGATGAACTCAACGACGCTGCCGGGCCAGCCATGAGTCATAAGCAGCGGCACCGCGTCTTGACGGTCAGAGCGATGATGCAGGAAGTGGATTCCTAGACCATCGATGGTGGTGCGGAACTGGCCGATCTGATTCAGCCGAGCTTCAAAGCGGCGCCAGTCGTACCCGGTGCGCCAGTAGTCGACAAGAGTCACGAGGTCATCAAGCGGCACACCCTGCTCCCATCGGTGGCGTCCTGGTTCGGAGCTGTAGACCGTCTCGGCCTCCGGCAGCCGCGCCGCTGCGAGCCGGGTACGCAACTCAACAAGCTCGGCCTCGGGCGTGTGAACCTCGAACGTTCGGACCTTGGTGGGTGGATTGGGCATATGGGCCTCCTCTGCATGTGAACCGCCTTAGACGGTTCTAGCACGACTGGGTGAACGGACACAACCAGCTAAGGTGGTTCCATGAGTCCTCGATTCCCCGGTTTCCGCCTCGGAGCCGTGCTCGCCACGAGCTTCACCGGAACCCTGACCGAACGTCAGGGCGATCCGGTCGAGCGCATCCCGACCCCGCAGCGGCTCGCTGATTGGCTGGGTGTCAACAGCCTCGCGGTCGACTCCTGCACTGACACCGATCTCGAACGCGCCAAGGAGCTCAGGGAGTCTCTTCACACCGCTGCGACCGCAGCAGCCGTCGGCGACCCGCTTCCAATGGCCGCTGTACGGGTCATCAACGAGTTCAGCGCCAGAGGTCGTGCCTCCGCGATCTTGACGTCCGGCGGTGACAGGGAGTGGCAACTCATGCCCGCCTCTCAGGTGGACGACGCGCTCGGCGTGATCGCCGCAGATGCGATCGCCATCCTTGCCGGTGAGCGCGATGGAAAGCTCGCTCTGTGCGCATCGCCTACCTGCCGTGCCGCGTTCTTCGACACGAGCCAAAGCCGCACCCGCAAATGGTGCGACATGAACACGTGCGGAAACCGCCAGAAGAAAGCACGACTCGACGCCAAAGAACGCGGGGCGTCAAGAACGAATGACTAGTCATCCTCGTTGCACGTGCGCCCGGTGCGCTGGGTAGCCCCTTTAGTCAGTCATCTGCCTGGCCCGTGGCGTTCCAGCTCGGGCTCCTCGGGGCCGTCGATGTACTCGTCGGCGTGGCGTACCTGCCGCTGCTCGTCCTCTTCGGAACCCGCATCTTCCACGGACTGGGCACCCGCGACCTGGCAAACATGGAACTCAGCGCCGGAATCGCGCTACTGATCTTTGGAGGCGTCCTCGCTTATGAAGTCGCGATCGACTGATCGGGGTGCCTGCTTCTTCCTAGTGGCCAAGGTCATCATTCTTTGCAGCGGTCGCTGCAGCGGCAAAAGTGCTGCCGTTCTTGATGGCGGTGCGCTACCCCTCTCAAAATAGGCACATGTAAGAGAGGCTTACGCTGGCGAGTAAGAGGCCCTACGGACTCTCGGCTCAGCTCGAAGCATTCCCGAGCCCAACGCTGTGATAGTCGGTACGGCCAGGCAGCAGATGGTCAGCACCGCCAATAAGCCCCACGGGAGATGGCTCAGCCCCACCAGCATTGGCATTCCTAGCAGTATTGACCCGACCAGGCTTGAGGTCAGCGTGAAGAACCATCCGAATACAACACCGGTGATCCCGTACGAGGCTCCTTCAAGCGCGTTCGCCAGGTTTATCGTGGTCGGGGCAACCCCGAGCGTTTCGAGCATGCGGGAATCGCTTCGTCGTTGAGGTCCGCACATGGCCACGGTGCCCATGCCGCCCGCAATGCAGATCGGTAGAACAAGCCCGAGCACCATCCCGAGGCCGTTTGCTTCCACGCCGGCGGCGGCCACTGATCCGTACAGGGTTCCGATTAGGGATATCGCAAGGGCGTAAGGAAGTGATGCGGAGATGCTTTGAGCGGTGCGCTGTCGAACCGCGGTCCGCGCCAAGTGCCATGCGAGAGCACGAGTGGGCGTGAAAAGCGACCAACAGGCGAGGGTCGCGGGCAGGGTCCAGGCTGAAAGGGCGAGCGCAGCCGCGAGTGTCATCAGCATCCCGGCGACGATGGCGTCCGGCTCGCCGTCTGCATAGATGCCGTCTATGACACCAGTGAAGAAGCAAAGACCAGCCATGCCCACCAGACACACGCCGGAGATTAGTGCTGACTTCGTGATGCGCGAAGTCGGCATAGCCGCGTCGCGTAGTGCTTGGAGCTCGTCCACGCGCGCGGCTCGCTTGGCCGGACCCCAGGCACCGGCCAGCGCGAACGCCATCGTGAGCGAGATTGTGCCGAACAAGACCGAGGGCGAGTAGGCCGGTGGGCCAGTCACCGGCAACCCCATCTCGGCCCACGTCTGCACATATAGTACGGAAACCACGGGAGCGAGGAGCGATGCGAAGACGCCCGCCACTGCACCCAACACCGCTATTTGGGTCAGGACGATTCGGCGTATCTTGCGAGAGGGCATTCCCAGGATTTTCCAGAGTGCGTGGCTTCGGGACTGAGCTAAGACCACGAGACGAGTGTTGGTTGCGGTGACAGCGCATGCGGTGATCCCGATGAACGACATCAGCACACTGACCAGCGATTGGAGTTCAAGCGCCATGGCCTCGCTGTTGGCCCGTGCGATGGAGGTGCCGACGGAGGCTGCCGAAGCGAATACCGTGCCGACGCATGTGCTGCATACGAGCAACGCGGCGAACGTCCATAGCCAGGTGCTGCGGTGAAACCACAGATCCCGCTTGACGATCTGGTTCATAGTGTCTACCACTGCGTCCGCTGCGCTGATATGACGCGGGAAGTCAATTGATCCCGCGTGGGATGGGGAATGTCATCCACTGTGCGAGCGTGCGCCATGACGACTGCTCGGTCTGCGCGGGCGGCGGCATCGATGTCGTGGGTGACCATGACCACGGTTGCCCCTCGACGCGAAAGGTGATGAAGGTGGTTGAGGATCAGGTCAGAGTTGCCGAGGTCGAGAGCAGAGGTGGGTTCATCCGCGAAGACGACAGCGGGTTGGGCGGCGAGGACGCGTGCGATGGCAACGCGTTGTTGCTCGCCGCCAGATAGTTCATGGGGTAGATGCTGTGCACGCTCGGCCAGGCCCACGGAACGCAGTACCTCCGCGGTGCCGACAGATGCTCGTGACCCCGGAGTGATGCGGGAGGGAAGCTCGACGTTTTGCGCGACGGTCAGCGATGAGACCAGGTTGTAGTCCTGGAAGATGAAGCCGACATGGTGCGAGCGAAACCGAGAGCGATTGGCCGGGTTGAGGGCGCTGAGGTTGGTGCCTGCCAATGTGACCGTGCCGGTCGTGGGGTCGGTCAAGCCGGCCGCGCAGTGCATGAGCGTTGACTTCCCTGAGCCGGACTCTCCGACGATGGCGACGAACTGACCGGCAGGTACCGCCAAGGAGACGCCGTGGATTGCCGTGACCTCCTTGCCCCGGTTTCCACGAAACGTCTTGGTGACATGACTGAGTACGATCGCGTCAGCGTGTGGTGATCGTGCTGAATCGTGCCAGTGGGTGTTCATATCCTCTATTCCAGCCCGCCCCGAAGTTGCTCGCACTGTCGCCAGACCGTCTCTTCGCGGTAGGGCTGGCCATACCTGTGTACTGGTGCCGCGCCCTGCCTCTCCGGCTCTGAAGCGTCGCATCCAAGTTGCCCGTGTCCGAAGGTCCGCGTACGGGAGGCCGGGGGTACGGGCAGGTGCCGCTCGAAGACTCCGGGTAGACCTACTGACCGGCCCTGTGGCGGCTGCTTCGCTTGAAGCATGACCCAAGCTCGCCTCGATTCATGTCTGCCTCGAAGAGTCCCTAAGACGACGGCTCCACAAGGGGACCCTCGGACTCGGGGTTGCGGGGATGGCCGGCACGGCGTGGGGAGTGAGCACTGAATCTCACCGCCGCCGTCGGCCTCATGGTCCTGTCTTCGTTCGGCTTCGCCGGCGGCGCGGTCTTCCAGCACATGTCCATCAAGGCCGAACAGCGACCGGGCAAAGAGCAGGCGCTGACGCTGCGGCAGCTCGGTGGGCAGTTGCGCGAGCCGAAGTGGCTTCTTGGCCTGCTGTTGATCGTCCTCGGAGCGGCCTTGCATGTGGCGGCGTTGTTCTTGGCACCGGTCACGGTGGTCCAGCCCATCGGTATCCTCGCCGTGCCGTGGTCGGTGCTGCTCGCGTCCAGAATCCACGGTTACCGGGCTTCACGGTCGGTGTGGCTCGCTGTATCCGTCACAGTCGCCGGCATCGTCAGCTTCACGGTGCTCTCCACTCGCTTCTCTCATGAGGAGCGCGCAAGCATCGATCTTCCTCTCGTGCTGATCGCGGTCGTCCTCGGCTGCATGATCAGCGCAGGACCATTCACGATCAGCCGGGGTGCGTCTGTCGCTTTTCGCTCGCTGGCCTTGGCTGCGGGCGGGGCGGTGCTCTTCGGTCTCACGTCGGCCTTGTTGAAGTCACTGTTCGTGTGGCTGGAGATCGGCGGAAGCTTGTTGTCTCCCACGTCGGGCTTGTTGTGGTTGGGGGTCATCGCTACCTGCGTTGTCGGTGGCTGGATGATCCAGCAGGCCTACGCGGTCGGACATCCCGAGGTCGTGGTCGGTGCGCTGACGACCGTCGATCCGGTGGTGGCGGTGGTCTACGGGCTGGTGGTGCTCGACGAGGGCATGCGCATCAATGCCCCGGTGGTCGTTGCGATGCTCGTTTGCGGAGCGGTGGCGGCGCTCGGGGTCGCCGGGCTCGCTCGATATCACCCCGAGGCGCGGCGACGTGCCTCACTGGTCGGTGCGCGGTACGGGCGGGGGTGAGACGGTGTCGCTCAGCCACGTAACGACGCCGACGCCGCGGGTGGCGGTGGTCAGCGACTACACGCTGGACACTCTCGGCGGTGCCGAGAACGCATTCGCCGAGCAGGTCGGTGCCCTCGCCGAGGTTACCGACGTGCTCGCCGTCTGTCCGCCCAGCGGCCGTCTGACGGCTCTCGGGGGTCATCCCCGCATCACGTCCGTATCCGTACCGGTCGCGTTCGTCGCTCCAGGGCTCGGGTTCCCGGTCGCCCGTCATACGCCGCGACTGCGCGCCAGGCTTCGCCACGCGTTCGAGGCCGCCGGAATCGATGTCGTGCATGTGCATTCGGAGTTCGGTATCGCCGCAGCGGCGATCGCTGCGGCACGTGAGCTACGGATTCCGACGGTGCAGACGGTACACACGTTTTTCTGGCAGACCGGCGCACACATACAGACGTTGCTGGCTGCCGGTGTCCCGGCCTTCCATCGATTAATGACGGGCCTGCCGTTCCCGTCGCAGCGGCTCGCTGAACGACGCGGGGACTCCGCGCTGCGGAACATGACCCTGGCAACTGGGTTGGCGACCGACCGAGTGATATCGCCGTCGGCACATCAGAGTCACCATCTGCGACAGGCAGGCCTCCGGGAAGTGGACGTCGTTCCCAACACGGTGCGTTGGAACACCGCGGCCCGGCCACTGACGCGGGTCGATGGACCCTTGCGGGTCTTATGGACCGGCAGGTTCTCGGCCGAGAAGCGCGTGCTGCCGTTCCTGCGCTCGAGCCTGCGAGCACTCGACCAGATGGGTCCGGGCCGGTTGCAGATCGACGTGCTCGGCACCGGGCCGCAGTTCCCAGCGGCGCAGCGGATGGTCGAAGAGCGCGCCGGCATCCGGCTGCACGGGCGGGTTCCCCATGCCGAGGTGCCGGGCTGGCTGTCGCGCAGTCACGTGACCGCCCTGACATCGATCGGATGGGACAACCAGCCGATGACCGTCGCCGAGTCGGTGATGGCGCTCCGTGGCGTCATCTGGTGCGATCCCGTTCTGACTGAAGGACTCACGGAGGCCGGGATACCCGCATTCGGCGACGACGAGAACGCGCTCGTCGACCGGCTGAGCGACCTCGCCCGCGATCCCGCACCAGTTGTGGCCGCCTCAAGAGCGGCTGTCAGTGCCCGCTCGGCATTCGGAGCGGAGTGCTTCACCCGGACGGTGCTCAGCGTCTATCGCCGTGCCGGCGTCCCGGATTCCTCTTCTCGATACGAAAGGCCACGATGAAAATCCTGATCGGCACCGACACGTACCCGCCTACGGTCAACGGTGCGGCGCAGTTCTCCCAACGTCTGGCGCGAGGGCTGGCTGGACGCGGCCACGAGGTGCACGTTGTCTGCCCGTCGCCGACCGGACAGGCTGGGCGAATCGAGACCGAAGACGGCCGCGTACACCATCGAGTGCGCTCCTTCCGCTACCCGAAGTACGACACGGTCCCGGTCGGCATGCCCGGCAGGGTGGGGCGGGTGGTTCGAGGGGTGCTGGACGATGTTCGCCCGGACGTGGTGCACGTCCAAGACTTCTTCTTGATTGGCCGGTCCCTGCTGAAGCATGCCCGGAACCGAGGAATCGGCGCGGTGGCGACTAATCATCTGATGCCGCAGAACGTCTTCGATCACCTCCCCGTGCCGGCGCCGCTGCACGACCTTGCCGCGAAAGCCCTGTGGTGGGATCTGGCGCGTGTTTACCGCAAGGCCGATGTCGTCACTTCTCCCACTCCGCGAGCCGTTGAGCTGCTGCGCGACTCCACGGGTCTGCATGCGATCGCCGTGTCCAATGGAATCGACATCGCCCCCTACCTCGCCGCCGTTGAGCCGGCTGACGATGACCGGAATCCGGTGATCGTATTCGTCGGACGGCTCGATCCAGAGAAGCGGGTCGGCGATCTGCTGCGGGCGATGGCCCGGCTGCCGGCCGAAGTCCCTGGACGATTGGAGGTCGTCGGCGAAGGGTCACAGCGTGCCGTGTGGCAGGCCGAAGCCCAGCAACTCGGGCTCAACGCCGACCGGGTGGTCTTTCGTGGATTCCTCTCTGATGGTGAACTGCTGGCCACGTATGGGCGTGCCGACGTGTTCTGTATGCCGGGGATCGCCGAGCTGCAGAGCCTGGCAACGCTTGAAGCGATGGCGACCGGAACGCCTGTGATCGCGGCAGACGCGATGGCGCTGCCGCATCTGGTGCACCACGGCCAGAACGGCTACCTCTATGCCCCCGGCAACATCTCCGAGCTGAGTGGTCATCTCGCGACGTTGCTTCAAGCCCCGGGCCTTCGACACACGATGGGCGACCTGAGCCGCGAGCTCGTGACCGCGCACAGCATCGAGCGCACGCTCGAGACCTTCGAGAGCCTGTACGCGCAGGTCTCTCGCACCTCCGGTGGCATTCAACTGCTGCGCAGGGCGGCTGCCCTACGTCTCGTGCTTGGCGTCGGTTCGGCCAAGAGCGGTGGGCGATGAGTTTCGGCCGGCGCGGCACGATGCGCAGGACCGGCCTTCGGAATGAGGCTCCGCTGGCGGCAGATTTGTTCGTGGAGTGGTCGGGCTGGCCATACCAAGAAGACTCAGGGTCGACGTATGTCGGCGATGCCCGATCCGGGCTGGAATGGAAGGCATGAACAAGATCTTTCGTAGCAGCATCGTCGGAGCGGCCATCGTCGCAAGCCTCGCCCTGGCCGGGTGCTCATCCAACGGCCACTCGGAGCAGGAGTCGTTCGATTTCAGCGGCGACACGCTCAACGTAGTTCACGACAACTCGTACATGAACGTCTCGGTGTCATCGCACTCCAGGGACGATGCGGTTGTCGTCGAGGTCAACACGCAGACGCTGGCCCAGAGCCCCGAGACACCGGCCTGGTCGTTGTCGGACGGCATCTTGAACCTGGGCACTCCCTGCGGTGGCAGCGTCGTCGGGTACTGCGAGGGCAGCTACTCGATCCAGGTTCCCCAGGGCACGGAGGTGCTGATCAACGGTCAGCCGACGTCGGTCGGCTGACCAGTCAGTTCTCCTGTCCGCGCAAGTAGGTCAGAACCGCCGCGACGCGGCGGTTCTGATCGTCGTTCGGGGGCAGATCGAGCTTCATCATGATGTTGCCGACGTGCTTGACGACCGCCGCATCGGAGACGACCAGGCGCCGTGCGATAGCTGCGTTGGAATGGCCCTCGGCCATGACCGCCAGCACCTCCCTCTCGCGTGGCGTGAGCCGGTCGAGCGGATCGCGGCGACGGCTGATCAGTTGGTTGATGACCGCCGGGTCGACCGCGGTGCCCCCGGCATGGACCCGGCGCAAGGTCTCGGCGAAGTCCTTCACATCGCTGACCCGGTCTTTGAGCAGGTAGCCGACGCCGGCTCCGCCGGCGCTGTCGAGGAGCTCGGCGACGTAGCTTTGCTCGACGTATTGGCTCAGGACCACTACGGGCAGGGCCGGATTCTCCTCACGCAGCCGCACCGCCGCGGTGAGCCCCTCGGACCGGAAATCCGGTGGCATCCGCACATCGGTGACCACGAGATCGGGGGCGGCTTCGCGGGTCGCGGTGATCAGTTCCTCGGCGGTCGCGACAGCGGCGGCGATGGCGAATTCGTTACGCTCGAGCAGCACCTGGAGTCCTTCGCGCAGCAGGGTGTTGTCCTCGGCGATGACCACGCGCAGCGGATCAGTACTGGCGGAAGACTCTGTCGATATGGTGACGGTTTCAGACATTGATGCGGCCTTCCCCGAATGCGGCGAGTGTGATGGTGATGGCCGTCGGCCCGCCAAGCGGTGAGTCGATGGCCAGGGTGCCATCGAACGCAGCGATGCGGTCGGCGATCCCGTCGAGTCCACCGGTCTCGTGGCGGTGTGAGCCCGCGCCGCCGCTGCCGTCGTCGTGGACGCTGACCTGTACCAGGTCTGGCCGGGGCTGCTGCAGCCGAATCTCAGCCCGGCTCGCGCCGCTGTGCTTGACGACGTTGGTGAGGAGTTCCGCAACACAGAAGTACAGGTTCGTCTCGACCTCGGCAGGTAGGCGGTCGGTGAGCTGATCCTCGATGTCGATGGGCAGGGTGAGCGTGTCGGCGAGCTCCCCGATGGCCGCGCCGAGCCCATGGTCGATGAGCACCTGCGGGTGAATGTTGCGCACGAACCGGCGCAGCGCCTCCAGCGTCTGGCGGGCCTGATCCTGTGCGCGGATCACATCCTCCCGGCCAGGGGTATCTGCGGACATCTCGGCGAGGGCGAGTCCGAGCGTCATGCTCACCGACATCAGCTGCGGTTGCACCCCGTCGTGCAGGTCCCGCTCGATGCGACGGCGTTCGACATCGAAGGCGCGCACCAGGCGGCTCCGCGACTGCGTGGTCATGGTCAGGTCGCGCTCCAGGCGCTGCTCAGGACGGGTCAGAACCTGCAACACCAACACGGCGTGCGCCCGCGCGGCGACAGGCGAGACGAAGACGAAACCTGCGAGCAGAACCACGGCGATGACCATCGCCAGCAGGGACTGGGGCACGGTGCTGACCGTGAACGGCCCGATCACCGCCTGGTCACCCACCGCGGCGAGAATCGGGCTGATCAGGGCGACACACGATGCCACGACGATCAGAGCCGCGAGTACCGCGATCGCACCGCCGAGGGTCAGCATGATCACCGTGTAGGCCAGCGGCCGGACCAGGGTTCGCGGCTCGCTCAACCGCGTCTGAGGATGACCGCCGGCGTTCCGGTCGAGCAGCGCGGCGGCACCGCTCCAGTCGGTGCGGGTGAGGACGAGAGAGATGAGCGGGAGGCCGAGACCGAGCAAGGCGAGCCCAGCCGCGACCAGTGCGCCCGCTCCCTCGGCGCCACGATCAGAATCCATCATGACCAAGCCGATTGGGGCGGTCAGCAGTGCGACCGTCACCATCGCGATGAGCGTGCGCGCGCAGACGGCGACGGTGTAGAGAGAGGCCCGAGACCGGCCGATCTTCGGCAGTCCTTCCGGCTCTAACTCCACACGACTCATCCATCTATCGTAAAGAACGACTCCGAGCAGCACCGTAGGGCCAGCCATACCTTGAATCGACGGTCCGGCCCCACTGCGTGCAAAGGACCCTGCGCGATGTGCTGGTGTGTATGAACGCATCTGCCCCGCCCAGCACCGTGCTGCATCTCCAAGATGTGACGCGCACCTACCAATCCGGCACATCCACGCTCACCGCCTTAGACCGAGTCACGATCGGCTGCCGCCGAGGCTCGTGGACGGCGATCATGGGACCCTCGGGGTCGGGAAAATCGACGCTCTTGAACTGCGCGGCCGGACTCGATAGCCCGGACTCGGGGCAGGTGCTCCTCGACGGACGCGATATCTCGGGTCTCAGCGACGACGTGCTGACCCGGATGCGGCGCACCGATACCGGCTTCATCTTCCAGCAGTTCAACCTGGTGGCCGCGCTGACCGCGATGCAGAACGTCATGCTTCCCCTGCGGCTGGCGAATCGCAAAGACGCCGGTTCAGCCGCCACCGATGCGCTGACCGCTCTCGGGCTGGGCGAGCACGTCCGGCACAAGCCCCGTGAGCTCTCCGGTGGCCAGCAGCAGCGCGTCGCCATCGCCCGCGCTCTGGCGACGCAGCCGAGCATCCTGTTCGCCGACGAGCCCACCGGAGCACTCGACAGCGCTTCGGCGAGCAGAGTGCTCGATGTGCTTCGCGTCCTGGTCGATGAGCAGGCGCAGACGATCCTGATGGTTACCCACGATCCAGCCGCGGCTGCACGCGCCGACCATGTGGCGTTTCTGCGCGACGGTCGCCTGGTCACGACGCTGAACGGGGCGAACGCGAGTCAGATAGCCGCGACCCTGGCCGATCTGGAGACCGTGCGATGATCCGGCTGGCCATCCGCACCTTCGCCGACCGCTGGCAGCTCTTCGTCGGAACCGTCCTCGCGGTCACCGCCGGCGTCGCCATCGTCCATGCGGGGATGACGATCATCCTCGGCGTCGAGAACGCCGAAGCCCCGGCAGGATCGACGCCCGCCGAGGCAGAGGCGTTCAGCCAGGCAGCGAGCGGGGCGAGCACGCTCACCGGCATGACGGTCATGCTCGGAGCGTTCCTGACGATTTTCGTCGTCGGCTCGACCTTCAATTTCGCGGTCGATCAACGCCGAGGCGACCTCGCGATCCTCAGACTCGGCGGAGTCACCTCCCGTCAGGTCCGCAGACTGCTGCTGGCCGAGGCCCTGCTGACCGCGCTCGTCGGCACCGTCGCCGGTGCGCTGCTCGGCGTGGCGCTGACGGGTGTGCAGAGCACGGTGTTGTCCTGGCTCGGTACCTTCCCCGCCGAGCTGGAGACTCCGCTCCAGCCCGCGATCCTGATCCTCGATCTGGTCATCGCGGTCGCCGTGTGCCTCGCCGGCGCACGAGGCGGTGCGCGCCGGGCGACGAAGATCAGTCCCCTGGACGCGTTGCGTCGAAGCAGCAGCGAGCAGCGTGTGATGACCGCCGGTCGGTGGATCGTCGCAGCGATCGCGATTGCCCTGACCACTGTGCAGACCTACTTCTCCGCGACCACCGGCGGGATGCTGATCCCGTTGCTGCTCGGCCTGGGCATCGTCATCACCGCCTCGGTCGCGATGAGCCGTCTCTCGCCCCTGCTCGTGCCAGCCGTCGCCCGCGTACTCGCCCCCTGGGCACAACGCTCACCGATCACCGACGTGGCCGTGGCGAACCTGCGCGACGCGATCCGCCGTACCGCCTCCTGCGCGGCGCCGATGATCGTGCTCGTCAGCCTCGTCATGGGCCTGCAAGGCATCCTCGACACCCAGACCAGGGCCGCCGCGACCGAGACAACCCAGCTTCTCCAAGCAGACCTGATCGCGACCGGCGACGGCATCGACCTGGACGCGGTGGACACGATCGACGGCGTCTCTCTGGCAGCACCGGAAACGGTCGTGCCGCTGGCGATTCAGCTCACGGACGGCGGCATCACCACCAACGGTCCGGGCACCGTCGTCGCCGTCGACCCCGACGCCTTCCGCGCCACCCATCTCCAAGAACCTGAGAGCGGAGACCTCACCGCCTTCGGCCCCGACAGCATCGTCTTCGGCCCCGGCCTGGACAGCACGATGGTCCGCGGCCACTACGACGAGATCATCCTGAACATCGACGGCGAGCCCGTCGCCCTTCGCGAGGCGGCCAGGATGGGTGAAACGCTCGCCGGCAGCGACGGGTTCTACATCGACCGCTCCATCCTGCCCGCCGATGTCCTCGACCGTCAGACGACCCTGCTCATCCAACTCGAGCCCGGCGCCGATGCCTCGACGGTCGAACAGAGCCTCTCCGCCGCCGGTGCCACGAGCGTGCAGACCCCCGCCGAACTCTCCACAGAACAAGACAGCGTCTCCGACAGTGAGAACCGTGCCGTCATGGCCGCCATCGTCGGCCTCGGCAGCATCTACGCGCTCATCAGCGTGCTGAGCACCCTCGCCATCTCGATCAGCCAACGCCGCAGCGAGATAGCCACCCTGCGTCTCACCGGTCTCACCCGACGACAGGTTCAGCGCACCACCGTCACCGAAGCACTCGCAGCCACCGGCATCGGACTCATTCTCGGCGCGGTCGCCGCAGTCCTCGCCCTCGTCGGTCTCTGGGCCGCGACAGCTCGCATCTACGGTGCACCCGTCATCGCGATTCCCTGGACGCTGCTCGGAGCCATCACGCTAGTCACCGTCGCGCTCACCGTCATCACAGCAGTCGTGGCAACCCGAGGCGCGCTCAAAACCCCTGCTGTTCAAGCGCTGGGAACCCAGGAGTGAGAAATCTGGCTGGCGCCGAACTGATCTGAATAGCGACGGCAGGAAAGGAACATGCATCATGAAAAAGACTCGGAACGAAATCGAAGCCGAACCCTCCCATCTTGACGCTGCTGAGATCGCCGCTCATCCGCGCGCCTCGGAGCCTGTGAAAGCGGCACACGCCATCATCGAAGAACACGGTGAAGAGAACAAAGAGATCATTCAGCAGCGGCTGGCCGAGCAAAACCCTCCCAGTCTTGACGAGATGGGCAGGCTGACAGCGAAGCACGCCCCCTCCTGGTGGAAGCTGCACCGAGCGCGAAAGAAGGTGATCGCGAAGATCGAACGTCCCGGATAACCGAAGACTCACGCCCATTTTCTGGTAGTCCAATGCGATGGCCTCCGGCTGAGTATCAGGTGCTGTTGGCCCGTACCCAGACCGTGCACCGTCCCGTCGGGCCGCTAGCCTACGACTGTGTGAAGGTCATCGTCGTCAGAGACGGTTCCGCGATCTTGTTCAGCGAGTTCGGGCAGAAGCCCGTCCGTCCCGGCGACGTGATCCTGCTCGGACCGAATATCCTGTGCGGGTCCGAGCCCGAGGGACACATCACGGTCACCACGATCTACGCCGACACCGACTATGTGATCGACCAGGCCTTCTGGCAGCACGCGGGCATCCTGCACGACCGACTCGACGCACCGTTGTTCGTCAAGGAGACCTTCACCGAACCCGCGCAGATCATCCGCCTCGGCGAGCACCACACCGGGCTGCTCATGCCCTGGCTGGACGAGCTGGTCGCACTCAGCCTCGATGACGCACACGCTCGCTTCCATCGGATGCAGGCGCTGTGGTTCGCCGTCATGGACCGCATCGCCCCACACATCCACGTCACCGATCACCGGGTCTCACCCTCGCAGCGTGCCAGGAGCCTGCCCGTGCACCCGCGAGTGCGGCGCTTCGCCCCGACACGGACCGAAGCGGCCGAGGTGCGTGAGGCGCTTAGCAGCGCGATCGCCGAGCCGTGGACACTGAGCGACCTGGCTGGGATGGTGCTTCTGTCCACGAAACAGCTCTCGAGAGTGTTCGTCGATGCCTATGGCAAGACGCCGCTCGCGTATCTGACCATGCTGCGAGTCGAGGAGATGGCCCGCCTGCTGAGGGAGACGGACCTGACGATCGAGCAGGCCGGCCGCAAAGTCGGGTGGCACTCCCGCAACCGCGCCTCCGACGCATTCCGGCAAGCAACCGGCATGACCCCAAGCCATTACCGGGCACTCCGAGTAACGAAGAACCGGCATTCAGCTTGAAGTGCTGACAGCGGGCTATCCCAGCAGCAGATCGACGCCGAGAACGGGGTTCTCAGTTCGGGGTAGCAGCCTGGCCGGGTCGCAGCCCACACCTACCTGCAGCCGAAGCATGCGTTCGTTCATCCGTTCGTAAGAGTCAAGACAGGTCTGTCAGCGCTTGCGGCTGTAGGAGACGATTGCTAGCGGGCAGAAGACGATCAAGATTCCGACGGACCAGATGATCGTCTGGACGATCGAGTCTCCTGCCGGTGCTCCGGCCAGCAATGCACGAGCAGCGTCCATCGCGTGCGTGACGGGGTTGATGTTTGCCCAGGCTTGGAGCCATGCGGGGAGCGTGTCGATCGGGGCGGCGAGGCTAGAGCCGAGCATCAGCGGGATGAACACGATGAACGCGAAGGCCATGACTGCGCCCTCGTCCTTGACGAGCACGCCGAGGAAGACGGTCACCCAGCTCAAGCAGAACCCGAAGGCCAACACGAGAACGACTGCTGCCAGGGATGATCCGGCGTCGGTTTGGATGCGGAAACCCATGAGGTAGCCGATCCCGAACAGCAACGCGATGGCGATGATGTAGCGCACCATGTCGGCCATGATCGACCCGAGCAGGGGTGTTGATCGTCCGATCGGCAAGCTGCGGAAGCGGTCGAAGACACCCTTCTTCATGTCAATGTTGATGCTCAGGCCGCTCGAAAGCATGCCGGAGAGTCCTGCGCCCATGACCACGATTCCCGGAAACAGATAGAAAAGATACTCGTCGGTGGAACCCGCAACCGAGCCGCCGAAGAGATAGACGAACAGCAGCAGGAAGATCGCCGGGGTGACCACTCCGTTGACCAGCGCACCGGGGTTCCTCGCGGACTTGGCAAGGCTCCGACGGGCCAGGATCAGGCTGTGCCGTAGCAGCCCTGCCGGACGTCTCTCGGAGCTGGTTGCGGTGATGGTGTCGGCGCTCATGCGTGGCTCCTTTCGGCCTCGTCGTTCGTGTCGCCGATGGTGGGTGCTCCGGTGAGGGTGAAGAACACCTCGTCAAGGCTGGGGAGCCGTAACGCGAACTCGGCAACCTCAATTCCTTCCGCTTCAAAGCGATGGGCGATGTCGAACATCGCCCGATCGCCGTCCACCGGCGTGATCAACTCGTGTTGAGCGGTGCGCTCGACCGGGTGGCCGGAGACGGCGGCCAGGATGGCAGCGGCCCTCTCCACGTCGCCGGGGTTCTTGGGACGGGTCGCGATGGCTTGGCCCCCGACGATCTGTTTCAGCTCGGGTGGAGTGCCGTGGGCGATCACGCGGCCGTGGTCGATGACGGTGATCTCGTCAGCCAGTGCGTCGGCTTCTTCCAGGTACTGCGTCGTCAGAAGGACGCTGGCGCCATCGGCGGTGAGTTCACGGATGATCCGCCATAGCTCTTCGCGCTTGCCAGGATCAAGACCGACCGAGGGCTCATCGAGGAACACGACACGAGGGCGACCGACGAGGCTCGCGGCGAGGTCCAGACGTCGGCGCATCCCGCCGGAGTAGGTAGCCACCGGCTTCTTCGCGGCATCGGTCAAGCCGAAACGCTCCAACAGCTCGGCCGCCCTGCGGGAAGCCTCGCGTTTGCGCAGATCGAGCAGACGCCCGATCAGGATCAGGTTACCCAGGCCCGTGAGCTCTTCATCCAGCGTCGCGTACTGGCCTGTCAAGCCAATGATCCGTCGCACCTTGGCCGCTTCGCGGGTGACGTCCATGCCGGCGACTCTGGCGGTTCCGGCATCGAGGCCTGTCAAAGTCGCCAGGATACGGATCGACGTTGTCTTCCCAGCCCCGTTCGGGCCGAGGACGCCGAGCACGGTGCCCGGCCGGGCACGCAGATCCACCCCGTCCAGAGCGGTGTGCTTGCCGTACCGCTTCACCAGCCCCTCGGCTTCGATCACATAGTCACTCAATTGAATCTCCTTGCCTTCATCGCCGTGTTCAGGGGCGCAGTGTCTTGGGGAATCCCGTCCAATGCAGATCGGGGCGCAGGTGGCTCATGTCGTTGAACATGACGATGCTCGGTGGCACGCTCGGCCGGTGCTCGATCACGGTCAGCGCAGCGTTGGCGCTGCTGAGCCCAAGCCACCTGATAGCCGGGGCGTCCATGGCGTGACGGAGGAGCCACGCGATCGGGTAGGCGTGCGTGATGAGCACTTCGTGCACGTCGTCATCGCCCTCGGGTGCGGTGGCGAACCTCGCGGTGAGGCTCTGGGCGATCTGGTGCCCTGCTTCGGCTTCGTCGGTGTCGTAGCCGTCGAAGAACGGCACCCATGACGGCGGGGTCTCCTCCGGCTTCGGCACGTAAGGCACATGGTCGATCAGCTCGGCCGCTTCGCTCACCTCGGCGGTGCCGGTGAGGAAGATGTTGAGCTGCCTCGCGCTGTCGGCGGCTCGCGGCAACGGCGAGTGCCAGACGGCGTCGATGGGCAGATGCGCTAAACGCTGACCGAGAAGACGAGCTTGCTCGCCCCCGGTGTCGGTGAGGTTGCCGAACGCGTCGGCGTCACCGTGGCGTGCGATGTAGAGATACCTAGTAGCCATAAGTATGTCGGGGAGCACCACGACGATGCCCCGGCTCTCCTTTCTCTCGGGGTAAGGCTTCGGGTCAAAGGACGGTGACGGTTCCGGCGGTACCGTCGAGCGTGATTCGGGCACCGTCGTCAATGCGGGTAGTGACACCGGCGACGCCGAGCACGGCGGGGATGCCGTATTCGCGGGCGACGATCGCGGCGTGCGAGAGCGCGCCGCCGGTCTCGGTGACCACCCCGGCGGCGACGGCGAACAGGGGTGTCCAGGCTGGGTCGGTGTAGGGGCAGATCACGATGGCTCCGCGGCGGACGGTGGCGAAGTCGGAGGGGCCGCGGACGATCCGTGCCGCTGCGGTGACCGTTCCGTGGGATCCGGGAGTCCCCCTCAACGCCTCAGCTGGGTGGGGCGGGCCGGGGACTCTGGTGTCGGGAACCGCTGCGGTGATCGGGCGTGCTTGCAAGATCCACACGGTGCCGTCTGCGACGGCCCATTCAATGTCTTGCGGCCCGCCGAGCACCGTCGCGATCCGGCCTCCCAGCTCGACCAAGGTCGCGACAGTGGCGTCGTCCAGGGCGCGTGCGGATTGCTGGTCGGGAGCGACCGCGCTGGTGACCACACCGCCGCGCTCACGGCCCAGGTCGATACGGGTCTGTTTACTTCCCACCGCGCAGCCGATGGCCCCGTCCGCGGCGACCTCGTAGGCGTCCGGCGTGATCGTTCCGCCAACGACGGCCAGACCGAGGCCCCAGGATGCTTCGATCCTGGTTGGCTGCCCGTGCTGCTGGGGTGTGAACATGACCCCCGACACATCCGCCTCGATCACTGGCTGCACGAGCACCGCCATGCCCGACGCGTGAGGCAACTCTCCACCCGTCCGAGCCCAGTAGCCATCCACTCGTGCAGCGCGGGCCGACTCCCAACAAGCCATGATCGCCTGACACACGTCGTCTGCGCCGCGAACCCCGATGACGCTCTCGTACTGGCCAGCTGCCGAAGCATCCCCGGTATCCTCGTTCATCGCAGACGAACGCACGGCCACCACCGGATCGCCCAGCCTCCCCAGCTCACCGGCGACGGCATCACGCAAGAAACGCACGGCCTCCGCGCCGGCCGGCTGATCGCCGTGTGGCACGACGAACCCGTCGGGCACCGGCAGCCCCTCCCGCAGCAGCACACCGAGCGCCGCCGCCTTGCCACCCGAGCTCGCCCGGGTCGATTCTGAGAGCGTCGTCAGCATCACACCATCCTTCAACGAAAGTTTGACAACATTCTGTTGATCGTAGCAGGATGGACGGCATGGAACGCAAGCACGACGTCGAGCAACTCAGCAGTGCCGACCACGAGTCGACCCGACGTGAGCGCGAGGCCCAGGGCCGACTTCTCGACAAGGGCGCAGACCAGTTGGAACCGCGCCCGTGGCAGCAGGCCGCAGCCCCGCCCTCGGCGGTGGATCTGACGCAGTACGCGCTCTGGCGCTCATCCGAGCTGACCCCAGACGAGCTTCTGGGCGCACTCTCGCTGCTCCCGGCAGCACGCGCCGAGGTCGAGAGCGTGGAGATCGGCGTACTCTTCGCCGCTCGCAACGAGGGGCTCACTTGGGCGCAGATCGCCCAGGCGATGGGGTTCCGATCCCCGCAAGCCTGCCAGCAGTACGTGAACCGGCTCAGCGCCAGGCAGGACAGGCGAGCATGACGCATCAGTCCACGCCGGAACTGCTCGTGCTGCACGCCGTGCGCCTCATGGGATTCGCCGACAGTGACGCCGTCGCCGAGCGTGCGGGAACGAGCCACGTCGAGGCGCTGCGCGTGTTGAGTGAGGCGGAGCGTGAGGGGTGGGTGCAGCACGCCGCGTTCGCCGACCTCGAAGGCTGGTCACTCACCGACTCGGGCAAGACGGAGAACGAGCGCCAACTCGCGACAGAACGCGCGGACGCCGACCCCGCTGGCGTGGTGGCGGCTGTCTACCGCGAGTTCCTTCCGCTCAACGCCCGCCTACTCCGAGCCGTCACCGACTGGCAGATCAAGCCCATCGGAGCAGACCAGCTGGCCCCGAACGACCATGCCGACCGCGCATGGGATGGACGCGTTCTCGATGAACTCACGGCACTCGGCAGGAAACTTGCACCCTTGGGCGAGCGCCTCGCTGCCGTTCTCGCGAGATTCTACGGCTACGCGGAACGGTACGAGACTGCCCTGCACAAGGCCAGGAACGGGGAGCTCGATTGGATCGACAGGACCGAAGTGGATTCCTGCCACCGAGTCTGGTTCCAACTCCACGAAGACCTCGTCGCAACACTCGGCATCGACCGTAGGAACGAAGCATAGATATCTATGCAAGCAGTCACCAAGCGGGCGAGGTCGCTGCCGGCGTCCGAGACATAGCGTGGATCCGCAAGTTCAAGCCGATCGAGACGCAGCTACTTTCACGACAGTACGCGGTGCTTTCCTCCACGAGTTAAAACGTCAATATGAGCGACCTATTTGTGGCGAGTTCGCGATGACGCGGGAGTACAGCGGGAGAGTCTGGGCGAGAGCCGTGAGGGCTACGCGCAACGCCTCGTCGGGCCGTCCAGCGCCTCGAAGCGCGAGCGCGAGAAACGTCTGCGCGGCTTCGCCCGTGGTCTCATAGCTCGGCTGGTTCCTCAGGAGATCAACTACGGCCTTTGGCGCGCCGGCGTTCCGCAGTGAGTTGGCGATGTGCATTGTTCCCTGCGCCCGGCTGGGCTCGGAGAGTCCGCGGTCGAGGCCGTCCCGGTAGAGGAGAACAGCTTCGTGTTCCTTGCCGAGGTAGTCGTGGACGAACGCCCACTCGTACAGGGCGTCTGGATCGTCTTCGGCGCGCTCCGCGACCAGGGCTTGCATGTTGTCGAGCATCGTGTCGGGTGCGGTGTCGTCTACCGATTCCCAGAATTACGCGATCCGGCGTCCCAGTCGGCATCCATCCCGTCAGGATCTCACGCAGTCGATGCTCCCGCGGCGGTCAGCCTGTCCCTGTCAGTGCTAGGCAACTCGGGGTTCTGGCTACCCCGCTGTAGCCCGAGCAGGGTGGATGCACGACCGGTTCGCAAGCTCTGCTGCTGGTTGGCACCGCCAGATGTTTCGAGAAGGGAAGCGCCGTATGACGACCACTGTCGGTCCCGCACCTGATGCTGAGGTCGGCCAACCACCGGCTGCCGTGACCCGACGGAACGCGGCACTCGCGCTGTTCGCGCTGAGTGTCGGCGGGTTCGGGATCGGGCTGACCGAGTTCGTCATCGCCGGACTCCTCACCGAGGTCGCCACGGATCTGGGCGTCACCATCAGCCAGGCCGGGCACCTCGTCGGCGCCTACGCGCTCGCGGTCGTCCCCGGCGCACTGCTCATCACCCCGTTTCTCATGCGGCGGCCCCCGAAGTACGCGCTCGCGGTGCTACTGGCGTTCTTCGTCGTGGGGAACCTGCTCTCGGCCTGGGCGCCAACGTATGAGGTGATGATGGCGGGCCGGATCGTGGCCGCGCTCGCGCACGGTGGCTACTTCGGCATCGGAGCCGTCCTCGCCGCCTCCCTCGTGCCCGCTTCGAAGCGGGCGTCGGCCGTGGCGGCCCTGTTCGCCGGGCTCACGATCGCGAACGTTCTCGGCGTGCCCGCGGGAGCGCTCGTGGGCCAGCAGTACGGATGGCGCACGGTGTTCTGGATCATCAGCGCACTCGGAGTGATCGCACTGGCCGGGCTGATCGCGCTCGTACCGAAGACCGAGCCTGAACGGGATCAGCTGCCCGTCGCCCGGCAGTTCCGGGCGTTGGCGCGCCCGCAGGTGCTCGCCTCGCTGCTGACCACCGCGCTGGTGTTCGGCGGCATGTTCGGGGTGTTCACCTATATCGAACCGCTGCTGCGCGAAGTCACCGGATACTCGGCCGCCGCGATCCCGTGGCTGCTCGTGATCCTCGGCGCGGGCCTGTTCGCGGGCAACATCCTCGGCGGCAAGGCCGCCGACCGGAACGCGGACAACGCCGTGCTGATCCTGTCGATCCTGCTGCCGGCCGTGATCCTCGCCCTGGGTGCAGTCGCCGGGATGCCGGTGCCGGTCGCGATCGGGCTGTTCCTGCTCGGCCTGACCGGCTTCGCCACCGTGCCCGGATTGCAGGCGCGGGTGATGCGGCACGCGACAGGAGCCACGACCCTGGCATCGGCGACGAACATCGCCGCATTCAACCTCGGCAACACCATCGGCGTCAGCCTCGCCGGAGCCGCAATCGCCGCCGGCTACGGGCTGGTCAGTCCCACCGTCGTGGGCGCGGGTCTCACGGTCATCGGCCTGGCGCTCATCGTCGTCGCCCGCATCGCCGCACGGCGCCGGGCCTCTTCATCCGCTCGCCACATCAGCTCGGCAATCTAGGAAGGCTTCACCATGCATCTCGATCTCGAAAGCCGCGTCATCATCGTCACCGGCGGCACCAGCGGCATCGGCCTCGCCACCGCCCACGAACTCGCAGGCGAGGGGGCGAAAGTCGTGGCGGTCGCCCGCCGCGGCCCCGGCGACGGCGTACTTCCCGCATCGGCGCACTTCGTCGCCGCCGACCTGAAAGCATTCGACGCCGCGGCCCGGGTCGTGGCGAAGACCATCGAGCGGCACGGCCGAATCGATGGGCTGGTGAACAACGCCGCTCTGTTCGATACCCGTGACTCGTTCGAGGCGATCGATGACGAGCTGTGGGAGGCGACGTTCGAGGTGAATCTGTTCGCCCTCGCCCGCCTCACTCGCGCCGTGATCCCGGCAATGCGGGACGCGGGCGGCGGAAGCATCGTGCATCTGGGCAGCGAGGCCGCCCGCATGCCCGACCCGACGATGGCCGCCTACGCCGCGTCGAAGGCAACAGTGCTATCGCTGTCGAAATCGCTGGCGATCGAGTACGGCCCGGCGGGGATCCGCTCGAACGTCGTGTCACCCGGCCCGACCCGCACCGCCCTCTTCGACGCACTAGGCGGGTTCGCTGAGCAGCTCGCCGCGCGCTTCGGCACCGACCCCGACACGGCGGTGGACCGGTTCATCCGCGAGGAGCGCCGCCTGCCCGCCGGCCGAATCGGCAAGCCGGAGGACGTCGCCGGGGTGATCGCCTACCTGCTCTCGCCGAGAGCGGGGCAGGTGACGGGTGCGGAGTGGTCGGTCGACGGCGGTGCCCTGCGCCAGATCTGACCGGACCCATCATGACCACGATCTCTGCCCCTGAGACGACGCTTTCCAGTGCTGTCGCCTCCGATGGCGCGCCGGTGCCGCTCCTCGTGCACCGGCCGGCGAACCCGCGCGGCTGGATCGTCTGGGCGCACGGCGGCTCCTGGCAGCACGGCTCCGTCACCGCCTGGGCGCCCGTCACTGGCGGTCTCGCCTCGTTGTCGGGGTGGGCGGTCGTCTCCGTCGAGTACCGCCTCGCCCCGGCTCACCGGTTCCCGGCCGCGGTGGTCGACGTGCTGGCGGCCCTCGACTGGGCCGACCGTCGATCCGACGGGTTGCCGGTGGTCGTCGGGGGCGACAGCGCTGGCGGCACGATTGCCGCTTCCGCTGCCCTCGCCCGGCGCGATACCGGCGATCGGGTGCCGGCCCAGGTGTTGGCGTATCCACCGCTCGATCCCCGTTGCGCCCGCCCGTCCTATCGCGCCGGGTCTGGCGCGTTTCCGAACCGGGCCGACCTGCGTGCGGCGTGGCGACTCTGGCTCGACAGCACTCCCGAGCCGACGATCCTGCCCACCCCACTAAAGGCTCCGAGTCTTGCCGCGCTGGCCCCGGTGTGCCTGATCGTCGGCAGCGACGATCCGGTTCGCGACGACGTGATCGCCTACGCCGACCGCCTCCGCACCGACGGCATCCCCACGACCTTGGAGGTGCTGCCCGCCGTCGGGCACGCCGACCTGCTCATCCCTCGTAGCCGCGTGCTGTCGGCGGTGGCCGCAGCCCTGTCCGAATCATCCCTGTGCGAACTATCCACTCCGCGACCTCAACCGACACACATGGAAGGAACCCCATCATGACCACCACCACTCCCGCGCCGCTGGAGGCGCTGACCCGTCACTTCATCGACCTGCGCGACGGCAACCACTTCGGCCACGTCACCCGCTCCGGCAAGGAGACCGCCTTCGGAGAGGCCGTCCAACTCCTCGACAGCCCGGCCCGACAGGTACTGATGGAGTTCAACGAGCACCTGCTCGCCGGTACCGGAAGGATCGACGCCACCGGTCTGCACCGCGACCAGCGTGGCGGGCTCATCGCGTCCTGGCTGCTGACCTGGCCCGAGCAGCGCGCCGCGAACCTCTCTCCCATCAGCCTGATCGCGACCTACGGGGCCGGGTTCCACCACCCGCACCTGCGCGGCGCGACCATCGGCGAGTGGCCGCTGAACGTCGCCGAGCCGGAGCACGCCGAAGAGCTGGTGCCGGTGCTGCGCACGATCGCCGGCGCCGACATCCACAACCTCGTGTTCCAGGTCGGCGGCGACTGGCGCATCATCCCCGCCCTCCACCCCGCTGCCGAGAAGCAGTCAGCATGAGAGTGTCGGTCCTCGACCAGGTGCCGATCACCGAACACACCGCGACCAGAGCGGAGGCCGTGCAGAGCGGTCTCCGTCTCGCCCAGGAAGCCGAAGCGCTGGGGTACCACCGGATCTGGTTCGCCGAGCACCACCGCTCGGCCTCCTTCGCCAGCACCGCCCCGGAGATGATGACCGCGCTCGCCCTGGAACGCACCGAGCGCATCCGGGTCGGCACCGGTGGCATCCTCCTGCCGCTGTACCCGGTGCAGAAGGTCATCGAGGTGATGGCCCTGCTCGGGCAGGTGCATGGCGACCGCGTCGATGCCGGCGTGGGACGGGCGGCGCTGGACGACCCGGACTACGGGGAGAAGATCGCCGCCCTCGTCCACGCCCTCGGTACCCAGCATCCGTCGGGGGCGGGTGAGCCTGATGGCCGGGTCTGGGTGCTCGGGGCGGGCGGCTCCGCCGCACCCCTCGCCGGCCTCGTCGGTGCCGGGTATGCGCACGGGCATTTCTTCGTGCCCCGCGGCGGCGAAGCTGCGACCGCCGCCTACCGTGCAACGGCCACCGAGCATGGTCATGGCGCGCATACCGTGTTGGCTGTGCGCGTGATCACCGCCGAGACGCACGAACGCGCCCAGCAGTAGGCGGAGGCGATGCTGCTGTGGCGGGCACGCAAAGATCTCGGCTTCGACGGGCCGATCCCGTCGGCCGAGAGCACGGCACGACACGAGTGGACCGATGCCGAACGCACCCGCGCGATGGGCCGTTCCAAGGCGATCATCGCGGGCACGCCTGACGAAGTGCACACTGAACTGACGGCTCTCGCCGAGGCGCACAGCGCGGACGAGGTCATGATCAACACCGTCACCAGCGACCCGGACGACCGACTGACCTCGTACCGGCTGCTGGCCGAACGCCTCATGGGGTGATCGTCGCGGTCACCGCACGAAGAAGCGCTCCCAGGATCGTCTCTGGGAGCGCTTCTTCGTGCGTCGGGGTGACTGGTTATGAGGCCGAGGTCAGTAGCCGCAGCGCGGCGAACGATGGGCTTCCGGGTTCGGCGGTGTGGGTGAGGATCCGTTGCCCGTTGCCCTCGGGCAGATGCAGCACCTCGTACCCGAGTTCCAGCTCTCCGACTTCGGGGTGGCGGAACCGCTTCGATCCGCTGGTGCACAGCCTGACGTCGTGGCCGGCCCACAGGCGGGCGAACTCGGGGCTATTCATCGAGAGTTCGCCGACGAGCTCGGCGAGGCGGCGGTCGTCGGCGAACTGTGCCGCCACATACCGCAGCGAGGCAACGGCGAGGGCGACCTCGTCGGTCCAGTCGACGTAGAGATCGCGAGTGTGCTCATCGAGGAACAGCAGCCTCAACTGGTTCGGTCGATCCTCGACCATCGACGGGGCGTCGTAGTCGAGGTGCCCGGCGAGCAGCAGGTGGCCGGAGCGGTTCCAGGCGAGGATGTCGTTGAATCGGCCCAGCAGCACTGCGGGCACGTCGCCCATCGAGTGCAGCAGTTGCTCCGCGCCGGGCTTGGCGACCTCGGGCTTCGATGTAGCGCGGGGCCGCTTCTCGGGGGTCGGGTGCGCGAGCGCGTACAGGTGGGTGCGTTCGTCGGCGTCGAGCTGCAGGGCGCGAGCAAGGGCGTCGATGATCGCATCCGAGGCGTTCTGCGACTGCCCCTGTTCCAACCGGGTCAGATACGTGACGGAGACCCCGGCGAGCTGCGCGAGCTCCTCCCGGCGCAGCCCCGGCACACGGCGGCGACCGTAGCTGTTCACGCCGACCTCGTCTGGGGTGATGCGGTCGCGGCGCGAGCGGAGGAACTCGCCCAGCTCGGTGACCGGGCCATCGGTATCAGTGGGCTGCGATAGTGCCATGCCATCTATTGTCCCGCATGCGTACCGGCGGAGCCTGACCCTGCCAGTGCTAGGCAACCGCAGGCCACGCAAACCGAGGATCTGGCTACCTCTTCCGCATCGTCCGAGTCTGGATGTCATGAGCCAAACAGACACCTCACCACCACCCAGTACCGCATCGACACCTGTTCCGGCGGAACGGTTCACCGCGGCGCAGAAGATCGCGATGGCGGTCCTGCTGACGGCGAACTTCACCCTCGCAGTCGACTTCTCGATCCTCAACGTCGCCCTGCCGCACATTGGCACCGAACTCGGCTTCGCGACCTCCGCGCTGCAGTGGATCGTCACCTCCTTCGCGCTCTGCGCCGCAGGGTTCACCCTCTTCTTCGGCCGCGTGGCCGACCTGTTCGGCCGCAAGCGCCTCTTCATGATCGGGATCGTGCTGCTCGGCGTCTCCTCCCTCGCAGGCGGGCTCGCCACCGAACCCGTGCTGCTCCTCGCCGCCCGCGTCGGGCAGGGCATCGCGACCGCGATGGTCACTCCCGCCGCGCTGTCGCTCATGACCACGATGTTCCCGGAAGGCCCGGCCCGATCCCGCGCGCTCGGCCTCAACGGAGCGCTCATGGCCGCCGGGTTCACCGCCGGAGCGGTGCTCGGCGGGCTCCTCACCGGGGCCGTGTCGTGGCGGTGGGCGTTCTTCATCAACGTCGTCGTCGCCGTCGCGGTGATCGTCATCGCCCCGTTCGTGCTGCGCGAGCCCGCCCGCGGGGCGCGCCCGAAGCTCGACGTGCCCGGAGCCGTCACCATCACGCTCGCGCTGGTGGCGCTCGTGTTCGGGATCGACACCGCCGGCCACAACGGCTGGACGCATCCCGGCACCTGGGGGCCGATCCTGGGCGCGCTGATCCTGTTCGCCGTGTTCCTGAAGATCGAGGCCCGCGTCACCGAGCCCCTCGTCGCACCGGGCCTGCTGAAGCGCTCGAATATCGGCTGGGGCAACACCGCCGGGCTCCTCGCGTTCGGCACCTTCACCTCGCTCGTCTTCCTGCTGACGCTCTACCTCCAGCAGGTCCTCGGCTACTCCGCCATCACCGCGGGCCTCATTCTCGGAGTGCTCGGCATCGGCACCGTGATCGGCGGCCTCGTCGCCCCGAAGATCATCGGCAAGACGAGCGCGAAGACCGCTATCGTCGCAGGCCTCGTCGTGCAGGCCGCCGCCACGGCGCCGCTCGCATTCGCGGGCGACACCCGCGCGTGGCTGGTACCGGTGCTGATCCTCACCTTCGTCGGCGGAATCGCGAACCTCGTCGCAATCGTCGGCTACGTCGTCGCCTCCACCTCCGGCGTCCCCGCCAACCAGCAGGGGCTCGCGACGGGCCTCGTGACGATGAGCCAGCAGGTCGGCATCGCCCTCGGCACCCCCGTCATGTCGGCGATCGCGACCGGCATGGTCGCCGCGACTCTCCTGCCCGGGCTGCAACTCGCGATCGGTGTCAACGCCGTGATCGCGATCGGTGCGGCGATCCTCATCGCGGCGTTCCTGCGTCTACCCAAGGCAGTCGCACCGGTCACAACACCCGAACCGGCCGACATGACCGTCTAACACACTGCCCTCATCATGAACGCCCCGCGAGTTCCTACCCTCACTGGAAGCTCGCGGGGCGTCCACTTGTTGCCGGACTGATCGCGGTGTTCGAGCCCGTTCTTGCGCGAACCAGCACGATCCATCGCCCTGTTGGTCCGGTCGCCTACGACTGCGTGAAGCTCATCGTCGTGCGCGATGGGTCCGCGATCCTGTTCAGCGAGTTCGGTGAACAACCAGTCAAGCCCGGTGACGTGGTGCTGCTCGGCGCGAACGTGCTGTGCGCGTCGGAACCGGAGGGGCATGTCACAGTCACCACGATCTACGCCGACACCGACTTCCTGCTCGATCAGTTGTTCTGGCAGTACGCCGACGTCCTCCGCGACCGCCTCGACGCGCAGGGGTTCGCCGACACGATCTACACCGAACCCGCCCAAGTGCTCCGGCTCGGGGAAGACCGCTCTGGAATGTTGATGCCCTGGTTGGACGAGCTCGTCGCACTCAGCGTCGACGGGCATTACAGGGAGCGGTTTCATCGGATGCAGGCGTTGTGGCACGCGATCATCGACCAGATCGCGCCGTTCATCCGCATCACTCCGTATCGAACTTCACCGCACCAGCGGGCACGGCTCCACCCGACGTTACCGAGGGATCGCCAGTTCGCGCCGTTGCGGGCGGAGGCACGCCAGGTGCGCGATGCTCTGCGCAGTGACATCGCTCGGAGCTGGGGACTGGCAGAGCTGGCGGGCATGGTGCATCTGTCCACGAAGCAACTCAGTCGCGTGTTCGTGGACGCCTACGGAAAGACGCCGTTGACGTATCTGACGATGCTGCGGGTCGAGGAGATGGCTCGACTGCTGCGGGAGACCGACCTGTCGATCGAGCAGGCCGGACGGCGGGTCGGGTGGCGTTCTCGCAATCGTGCGTCGGCGGTGTTTCGCGAGTGCGTCGGGAACACGCCGAGCCGGTACCGGGCCATGCGCTCCGCGGGCAGCAGCGTGCCCACGAATGAGACATCGGTGCCCACCTAAACGACCCCATCCCGGGCCGCCGCGCCCACGGTCGCGGTTTCGTTGATATCCCGTTGTTCTACGTCAGGTGCCTCCGAGTTCCTGACGGCCAACCTACCGCTCCATTCGTTCGCTGACCGTCTCGACACTCTCCGGATACACCTGGCTCACCTCGCAGGTGCAAGACCAGCCGCCCACACCCCCGGGTGGCTGGTCTACCGGGAGGAGGCCGAACGATGGCGACGAGGGAAGAGGCCCGCCAGAAGCGGGAAGAGAGGCTCGATGAGCTGCACAAGAAGCTCACCGGTGCGGTCGAGCAGCTCGTCACGGGCGAGGACTGGGCTGATGCGCTTCGCTTCGCCGCCCGGTTCCGGTCCCGCTCGTTCAACAACGTGCTGCTGATCTGGGAGCAGCATCAAGCGGCGTTTGAGCAGGGGCGGGTGCCCGAGCCGTTCCCGACCTTTGTCGCCGGGTACAAACAGTGGCAGCAGCTCGGCCGGCAGGTCGAGAAGGGCCAGCCGGGGTATCAGATCCTCGCCCCCGTCACGGGCAGGTTCGCGTCCGCGAACCCGTCCGACCCAGCTTCCTGGTATCGCCTGAATCGGGGTGAGAAGCCGAAGCCGGGCGAGGTGGTGCGCTCACGAATGGTCGGCGTGCGCCCCGCCTACGTCTGGGATGTCTCCCAGACCGCCGGCGAGCCGATCCCCGAACCGCCGTCGCCGGTGCTGCTCAAAGGTGAAGCGCCCGACGGGCTCTGGGACGGGCTCGCGCAGCAGGTACGGGCTGCTGGGTTCGAGCTGATGCGGGTGCCGCATGAGGGGATGATCCGCGGCGCGAACGGGCTGACTGATTTCGAGGCGAAGACGGTGGCGGTGCGGGAGAACATGGACCCCGCCGCCCAGGTGAAGACATTGGCGCACGAGCTCGCGCATGTGCTGATGCATGACCCCGACCGGGAGGATGCCCGCCTGCATCGCGGGATCGGCGAGGTCGAGGCAGAGTCCGTTGCGCTGATGATCGGCGCGGCCCACGGAATGGACACCACCGGTTACACGATCCCGTACGTCTCGGGGTGGGCCGCGAATGTCGATGGCAAGGAACCCGTCGAGGTTGTCAAAGCGACCGGTGAGCGGGTGCGGAAGACCGCCGCGGGGATTCTCGACCTGCTCGACACCGTGCAGGTGCCCGACGGCGCCCCGCCGGGCCTTGACCGTGATGCGCCGCGGCCTGCGCGTTCGAAGGAGCGCAGCGCTGCGACGGTTTTGGAGCCAGAGCCCAGCCGAGCCCCGGAGCCGGCGCGTGCACGGGGGCTGTGATGGCTGCCCGGACCTCGTTCACGACCGCTCTCGCCGGGCTCGCCCCGGATGCGCCGTTGCCGGTCGCCGCGCGTCTATTCGCGCAGGCGGGGGTGCCGGTGTTTCCGTGCGCGCCGGGCGGGAAGAACCCGCTCACCGAGCATGGCTTCCACGACGCCACTGCTGACCTTCGTCAGGTGGAGTCGTGGTGGCGACGGTTCCCGGCGGCCAACATCGGGATGCCCACTGGTTCCGCCTCCGGCGTGGTGGTCGTGGACGTCGATGTGCACGGCGTCAACGGCTACGAGGCGTTCCGTCGGGCACGTCAGACGGGGCTGATGAACGGGTGGGAGGCGCTGGTGCGCTCACCCACCGGCGGCCTGCACATCTACTACCCGGCCGCCCTAACGAGTGAGCAGCCGTCGTGGCAGGCGGGGCGTGCGGGGATCGACTTCCGTGGGGATCGCGGGTACATCATCGTGCCGCCGTCTCGCCGCATCATCGACGGGGAGACGGCCCTGTATCGTCTCGCGTCGCTGAGTCCGACGCCGGGCCGGGCGTTGGACGCGGCAGCGCTCCGCAGGTTCTTGGACCCGCCGCGTCCGCCGCGCAGGCTCCCCGAGCGAGGTTCCTCGCCGGGGCGGGCGGATCCGGTGAAGCTCGCGAAGTGGCTGGGCGGTGAGCGCACGGATCGCAACCACAAGTTGTTCTGGGCGTCCTGCGTGCTCGCCGAGGAAGGCGTGCCCTACCGGGAGGCGCTCGATGCGATGCTCACCGTCGCCCAGCCTGACTTCGGGCAGCGCGAGATCGCCCGCACCGTCGCCTCCGGCTACAAGCGCATCCACGGTGACGCACCCCGCCCCAGAGACTCCGACACGGCACGGGCCACCCCCGGTCACGATCTCGATGCCGGGCCTGTGGGTCGTGTCGCGTCGAGGGGGCTGCGATGAACCCTCAGGAGCGTCGCGGGTGGGCGGTGGTCACGGCCGCGTCGGGCACCGTGCTCATCGGGGCGGGTGCGTTCTGGTTGAGCTTCACCGCGCTGGCCGATCTCGCTGTGCGGTCGGGCATCGCGGCCGGGCAGGCGTGGATCTGGCCGCTGCTGGTGGACGGCCTGATCGTGGTCGCCACGGTCGCCGTCGTCGCCCTCGACGGACACCGGACGGCCTGGTATCCCTGGGCGTTGCTGATCGCCGGCGCGCTGGTGTCGGTGACTGCGAACGCGGCCCACGCTCTCGTCACCGCCGAGGCGACCGTGCCCGGTGTCCTTGCCGCGACGGTCGCCGCCGTCCCGCCCCTGGTGCTCCTGGCCTCCACGCATCTGACGGTGGTCCTCATCCGCTCCACCCGTGTTGCCGATGTGCCGGCCGAGTCGCCGGTTCCCGTGCTGTTCCCGGCGACCAGCTCCGAGGCTGAGGCCCCCGACCGGCCGGCTTCGGAAGCGCTCGCCCTGGTGGAGCCGCCGGAGACGGAGGAGATCACCGCCCCAGTCGCGCACGAGCCGGTCGCGCCCGAGCCGACCGAAGTCAATGTGCCGCCGACAGTCGCGGGCGGCGAGGGCCGGCGTGAGCAGGCGGCTCGGTTGCGGGGCGAGGGGTGGTCGAACAAGCAGATCGCCCGCGCCATGGGCGTGCATCCCTCGACCGTGGGCCGGTGGCTCCCACGCCCACCCGACCCCGACCCGCAGGGGCCGCGTGAGTCGTCCGACCCAGCACGGGTCGGCATCCCATCCAATCACTCTGAGGAGGAATCACCATGAACGCCGAACCGCATCCGCACGACCCCCAGCAGCAGCGGCCGCCCGATCCGTCCCCGACACCGGAGCGGCCCGAGGTGTCGGCGGTGATGGCGCCGGAGGCGATCCAGGCCGCCGACGTCGACCGCAACCAGCAAGCCGAGCTAGACACCGAGAAGCCGACGCGTGGGGTCGACTGGGTGCGCCCGTCGGATCTGATGGCGCGGGCCGGCGGTGCCCTATCGCGGCGCGGGATCGACTTCCAAGCCGGCCTCGCACTCCGCGCCAGGACCGGTATCGCCACCGGCGCGAAACACCTTGCCGCGTCTGCGAAGCGGTTGCCGCCGCTGTCCGCGTTCGGGCGAGACGAGCCCGCGATCGAATCGCGCGGCCTGGGACGGGAATGAGGCGGGCTGACCGATCATGCACACGACCCGACCGGCTTTCCCTGACCGCCCGCCGTGTCGTGGGAGGCGCGGTGCACCTGTCTGTCAGGAGGTGCCGTGATGATTCCGCACACGATGACCGCCGCCCCGGGTGGCGGCGAGGACTACACGACCGGTGAAGGGCTCCGCGCGCTGCTGGGCCGGCTGCACGAGGAAGGGCCAGGAGCATGGCGTACCGACTCGACCGCCGCGAAACTCATGAGCTTCGCGGCGGACAAGTACGCGGCTCTGGCGCGGAAGCATGGTCTTGATCCCTGGGAGGCCGTCAGCGCGGCGTTCGAGGTGATGCGCACCCGCTCGGCGCGGGAGGCGGAGGACCCGTGGGCGGTGGTCACGCACGCGGTGCGGATCACCTGCATCGCCGAGGAACGCGGCCAGGGCCTGCTCTGTTCGACGCATCAGGCCCGCCGCCCGCACTACTCGGTCTTCCACGACGCCGAACGCCTCTCCGACCGCGAGAACCCCCTCGATGACTACCACCCCGCGTTCCACACCACCGACCCCGATCCCGGCAACGACGACGAGGAGTCGCGGCCGGAGGCGGCGGGGCCGGCCGTGGTGGTGACGTCGGCGTTTGGTGCGGTGGAGGATGCGATCGCGTTCGTCACCGTGCTGGGGTGGCCGCCGCAGACCGCCCGCGCCGCGGTCGAGCACGTCTGCCAGGCGCTCGCTCGGGCGGGGTCGCGGCAATCAGCGTTCGAGGTGCTGCGCCGCGACCAGCACTCCCGCGCCCTGCTCGACCTCCCCGGCACGTCCTGGACGGCGCTGCTGCGGGTCCTGCTCGGCAACCCCGCCCCGGGCCTGTGCGCGACGAGCGCGGGCCGGGGCATCCTGCTGCGGTTGTTGATCGGTGAGACGTTGCCGGTGCTGCTGCACGACGACGACCTCGTGCTCACCGTCTCGCTGGCGGCCCCGAAACATGGGGGTGGGCGATGAGCGGCGGGCATATCGAGCTGGAGCGGGCGGTGTCCTCGATCATCATCGGCAACCGGCACCGCACCGACCTGGGCGACATCGACGCCCTTGCGGCGTCCATCGCGCGTGACGGGCTGCTCCAGCCCCCGACGATCACGCCGGACGGGGTGCTCGTGTGCGGCAGGCGCCGGCTCGCCGCGATCCAGAAGCTGAACTGGCGGGTGGTGAACGTCTGGGTCCGGCAAGGGATCTCCGACCGGCTCGGGCACCTGTTGGCGGAGCAGGACGACAACCTGCTGCACAAGGACCTCACCCCGCTGGAAGCTGCCAGCCTCTACCGCGAACTCAAAGCCCTCCTCGCCGAGGACGCCGCACGTCGGCAGGAAGCCTCGCGGTTCTCCGCCGACCGTCAGTCCGAGGAGGAAGGGGACGGTGGCGGAAATTTTCCGGCACCGTCCCCTCGTGCGGGTGAGGCCCGGCAGCAGGCGGCGGCGATGATCCCCGGCGCTGCGTCCTATCGGACGTTGGACAAGATCGAGTACGTCCAGCAGGCCGCCGCCCGCGACGACCTCCCCGATGAGACCCGCACCCAGGTCGCGGACGCGCTGGCGCGGATCGAGGCCGGCGCGCCGGTGCATCCGATCTTCGAAGAAGTCCGCGGCCTGGTCGGTGATCCAGGGGCGTCGCGGGATGCGCAGTTGGATGAGCTGGCGAAAGCGGCGCTTGCCCGGGCCAAGGGCAAGCCGCAGCGCCGCAAGGCCGGACGGTCTCCGGTGGCGGGGCCGGTGGTGTGGACCACGCGGTCGTTCCTGGTGATCTGGGGCGAACTCACCGATTGGTGGACGCACTACGACCCCGCCCAGCTCGCCACCGAGCTCACCGATGAGCAGATCGAAATGTTCCTGACGATCGCCGCCGGCACCACCGCGTTCGCCACCGCCCTCTCCACGGCGCGGAGCACCGAGCCCAGCGATGCAGGCGATCCCGCCGAAGATGCGGATGGGGAGGGCGCGGTGCGGCACCTGCGCGCCCTCTGACCTCTCTGGTTGTTCGCCGCCCCGGACCCGGTATGGGTGTCGGGGCGGATGTGCGTCTGGTGCACCTGGTGGCCATGAACCCGACAGATGCTTCTCGTTCCCGCCGCCTCGTCGTGATCGTCACGGCCGCCGCCCTCGTGCTGGTCCTCGTCGGCGTCGGCGTCTACGGCCTGGTCACTGGCCCCCGCACTTCCGACCCGCCGCCCGCGACCTCGTCCGCACCGTCCGGACCGGTCGCTCCCGGCGGTGATCCGCGCGAGCTGGCGCCGATTCCGGAGACGGATGATCCGGAGGAGTTCGCCCGCTCCGTCGCCGAAGCCTTGTTCGCGTGGGATACCGCCAGTGGGTTGATGCCGTTGGACTACACGAGCGTGCTGCTGGAGGTCGCCGACCCCACCGGTGTCGAGCAGGCCGGCCTCGCCTCCGATATCGCCGGCTACCTCCCAACCCGCGAATCCTGGACCGAACTCCGCAAATACAGCACGACCCAGCATCTGGAGATCACGAACGTGTTCGTGCCAGAGGCGTGGGCGGAGGCCGTGGAGCAGGCGCAGCCGGGGCAGCTGCAGCCGGGCACGACCGCGTACACGATCGAGGGCATCCGCCACCGCGCCGGGGTCTGGAACGACGAACCCACGACGAGCGCGCATGAGGTGGCGTTCACGATCTTCCTGACCTGCCCGCCCGACGGCGACCCCTGCCACCTGCTGCGGCTGTCGATCCTCGACCAGCCCCTGCACTGAAAGGGAGGCCATGATGCGGAAGGTGATCGCGGCACTCGCCGCCCTCGTCCTGCTGGGCCCGCTGCTCGGGCTCGTCTCGGTCGCGTTGCTCATGAACCCGGCCACCGTCTCCTGCGCCGCCCCCGACGGCGGGTTCCAGGTCGGTGAGAACCCTGGGGAGCTGACGGCGACGACGCGGAACGGGGAGACGATCACGCTCGGCCGCGCCGAGCTCACCCATGCGGCGACGATCATCGAGACCGGATCGGGCATCGAGGGGGTGGGGCGCGACGGCATCCTGATCGCGCTGATGGCCGCGCTCACCGAGTCGCGGATGCGGATGCTCGCCAACACGAGCGCCTACCCGGAGAGTGGCGACTATCCCAACGACGGCAACGGGTCGGACAACGACTCACTGGGCTTGTTCCAGATGCGCCCGCAGGCGGGGTGGGGCACGGTCGCCGAGCTCATGGACCCCGACTACCAAGCCGCGGCGTTCTACGGCGGTCCCGGTGGGCCGAACCAGGGCTCGCCGCGGGGGCTGCTGGATATTCCGGGGTGGGAGCAGATGGGCAAGGGCGAAGCGGCCCAGGCCGTGGAAGTGAGCGCGTATCCGGAGCGGTACGACAACTACGAGCCCGTCGCCGAACAGATCCTCACCACCCTCACGAGCACCGGCGTTGGTGCTCCCGCGACCATCGCCCCGGCGCTCGTGCTCGCCACGGAACCGGTGACAGAGTCGTCGCGGGTGGTGTTCCCGCTGCCTGAGGGCACCTGGGTTGCCACCTCGCCGTTCGGGCCGCGCACGCACCCCATCACCGGCGAGGAAGAGTCCTTCCACACCGGCGCAGATTTCTCCGCCCCTGACGGCACGCCGATCCTTACCGCCGCGGACGGCACAGTGACGGTATCTGAGTTCTCCGGTGGGTACGGCGGCCTCGTCGTCCTCGAACACCACATCGACGGGCAGACCGTCGCGACAGCGTATGCGCACTCGTGGGAGACCGGCATCCACGTCCAGGCCGGCGACCAGGTGCGGGCCGGGCAGCACATCGCCGACGTCGGCTCCAGCGGCATGTCGACGGGCCCGCATCTGCATTTCGAGGTCCGCCAGGGCGGCACCGACGGCGAGTACATCGACCCGGCGAAGTGGCTCAACGACCACGACGCCGTCGACCTCCCCGAGGCCGACGTGCCACCGGCCGGGCAGGAGGAGTGCGACACCGGGGCCGGGGCGCTGGGTGATCCGGTGCCGGTCGAGGGCGACCCGGATGAGCTGGTGGACGATCCGACTAGCGACGGGCAGATCACGGTGCGGATGCTCAGCGTCTACGAACAGACGCTGGCCGGGTTCCCGGAGTCGACGTGGGCGTGCTACTCGCCGCGCCCCGGTCAGAAATCCGAGCACCCGCTCGGACGGGCCTGTGATGTGGCGTTCGGGAACGCGATCGGCCAGTACCCGACCCCGGGACAGCTCGAGTACGGGTGGCAGGTCACGAACTGGCTGATGCAGCACGCCGAGACGCTCGGTGTCGAATACCTGATCTGGCAGGGCAAGATCTGGTCCCTGGCCCGCGCCGACGAGGGATGGCGCGACTACACCGGCGGCGGGATGCACGACCCCGGCGATGTCACCGGCGGCCACTACGACCACCTCCACATCACCGTGAAAGCGTAAGGTCCGAAGTTACATCTAATGTAAGATTCGTACCTTAGATGTAAGCCGGAAT